>JARRPA010000131.1:0-1821 GCA_037383305.1 Gemmatimonadota bacterium
TCGGCAGATCCTGAAGCACCCTGAGCGCACGCCGTTCGCTATGCGTGATCAAGTCGGCCTCTTCGAGAACCGCGACCACGGCCGGTCCCACGGCTCGCAGGCTCCCATCCTCGACCTTGACCGCCAGGCCCCAGTCATCCGCGACCGATGCGAGGCACAGAACGCCCTCGGCCCCCTCCTTCGCGAGCAGACGACCGCCGGTGGCCTCCATCAATACGAGCGGGGCCCGCCCGGGCGACGAAGTGAGATCGGGTCGGGCCGTCATCGCTCTGACAACCGCGGCGGCATCCCGCCTTCCTTCCCGCCCTCTACGCACGAGTCGCGCGTAGGCTCTCGCCATCTCCCGGAGCGGAAGTCGAGGCGTCGGGACGCCACAGCCGTCGAGGGCCCATTCGTGATCGCCGGGATCGATGTCCATCCACGCCTTCAGCGCCTCCCGGATCCGCTCCTGCACCGGGTGCTCCAGGCGCCAGTAGCCGTCGGCGTCCCAGCCGTGGTGGCGGGCCAACGCCAGCATTCCCGCGTGCTTTCCGGAGCAGTTATTGTGAATCCGGCCCGGCTCGCTGCCTGCGCAGCGAAGCTGGAAGGCCGCATCGGCGTCGAAAGGCACGTGGGCGCCGCAGTGCAGGGCTCCGGCATCGATCTCCAGCGCCGCGAGCATTCTTTCTACGATCGCGACGTGCGCGCGCGTGCCCCCGTGCGACGCGCAGGCGAGCGCGATCTCCTCGTCTCCGAATCCGAACGCCTCCGGGACGCCGTCTTCGATGAGCGGAAGGGTCTGGAACGGCTTCATGGCAGACCGCCAGAAGGTGAGAAGCACCGGATCTCCGACGCACGACTCGACGTCCCCGCTGCCGCTGCACAACACGCCCACCGCCGACAGCCAGACCCCCGTCAGAATCGCGGCCCCGCCCAGCAGCGTATTCCAGCCGGGAATCTCGGTCCGTCCGAGAACCAGCACTGCCAGCAGCGTCGCTCCGAGCGGCTCAAAAAGGAATATGACACTCACAACATAGGCCCGAACGTGCCGAAGGGCCCAGTTGAACCCGGTGTGACCGAGCAGCGTGGGTCCGATGGCCAGTCCCGCCAGTGCCCACCAGGTCCCGGCGGGCCATCCCGTGATCCGCAGGTCGGCCATTCCGGCCCAGAAAAAGCACACGGCTGCGGCCATGGCGTACACCGGCACGACGTAGGCGAGCAGATCCAGCGTCGCGCGCAATTTCCGCCCGATGACGAAGTAGAGGGCGCCGAGTCCGGCCGCGAGCATTCTTTCTACGATCGCGACGTGCGCGCGCGTGCCCCCGTGCGACGCGCAGGCGAGCGCGATTTCCTCGTCTCCGAACCCGAACGCCTCCGGGACGCCATCTTCGATTAGCGGAAGGGCCTGGAACGGCTTCATGGCAGACCGCCAGAAGGTGAGAAGCACCGGATCTCCGACGCACGACTCGACGTCCCCGCTGCCGCTGCACAACACGCCCACCGCTTCGGACATGTGACCGTCCAGGTCCGCGACCTGCCGAAAACCGGCTTCACGCAGCGTGGCCTCGGCGATCTTCGCCCGACGGCCCGTTCGGCAGTAGACCACCAGCTCCGCATCACGATACTCCGAGATCTCGGAGAGCCTTCCGGGAAGCTCGTCGTACGGGATGTTGATGGCACCGGGAATGTGGCCGTCGGCGAACTCCTCCGGGCTCCTGACGTCGAGCAGGACCGGCGCAGTTCCCTGCTCGAGTTGAGCGGCGAGAGCGGCCGGGTCCAGCACCGTGGATCGCGGTCGCGCACCGGCGACATGTCCCGGCTTCGGCGTATCGACCGTCGCCA
>JARRPA010000131.1:1898-7238 GCA_037383305.1 Gemmatimonadota bacterium
CACGAGGGAACTCGAAACGCGCGTCATGACGGTACATCTCCCGGTTCAGTGGATGGGTCGCGATAATCTCCCTCGCTGTCCGCGCAGCGTCAACTGCCGGCCGGCGAGCGACTTCCGCTTCCCGTCGGCCCCGACCTGCACCGCAGGTTCGCGTCCGCCAGCCCGGCCGGGGAGGGACCCGCCTTGCGCGTCCAACGCTCGGAGGCGATCGCAGTGGGAGCTCTGCGCCGGCGAAACGCCGCGTCCCGACAGCCCAAACGCGCTATCGATGCCTTGCGGACCGCAGACCGATGGCTCATAATGGCGCCAATCGACGGTAGAAGAGGTTCCATCACCATCTCAAAGGAGACGAACGTGACAAAGCAGGAATTCGCGGAGAAGCTCGCCGGACACACCGACATCTCCAAGGCCAAGGCCATGGATGTCATCGACACCATCTTCTCCACCAAGCCGGGCGAGGGAATCATCGCGATCGAGCTGGATGCCGGACGTGATTTCACGATCACGGGATTCGGCACCTTCAAGACGCGCCAGACGAAACAGCGCAAGGGCCGCAATCCGCAGACCGGCCAGGAGATCACCATCGCCGCGCGCAAGAGCGTCTCCTTCCGCGCCGGGAAGGGCCTGAAGGAGCGCGTCAGGAACTGACGCCTCGAGTCAATTCGGGCTCCGATCGCGAGATCGGGTGATGGATGAAAAGCGGGCCCTGCCGGGCCCGCTTTTTCGTTGATGCTGTCGACCGGACCGCCGCGACGACCGATGCGAGCCGGTCGAATGCGGGCAGGTCAGCCGGATGGCGCCGCCGCCGCGGGAACCGGGTCCTCGTCCGCTGCCGTCGCGTTCTCCAGGGCCGAGAAGAGATCCTCCGTGTTCGAAGCATCTCTCAGAAGGTCGACGGCGCGGGCGACCTGGGGATTGCCGGCCTGCGATCGCCGCAGCCGTTCTGCCTCTCCGAATGCCGAGTTGGCCAGCTGAGCGCCGAGGAAACGGTCCACCAGAGGCTGAACGTCCCGGTACAGCCCGGAGTCGATCTCGACACCCTCCGACTGCAGTAGACGTTGGAATTCCTCACGCATTTCGGCATTCACGCGAAAGTCGCGCTGGAGACCGGGGTGGTCCGAATTCCAGGCGGCCGCGAATCGCACCGCCAGCTGGTTCAGCGAGAATGACCCGCGTCCGAGCGCCTCCGCGAACTCGCGCTCTCGCTCGGTGAGCGAGTCGGCGACCGTGATGTCCGGCGTGATGCCTCCGCCGCCATGCACCACCCGTCCATGAGCCGTGTAATATACGTTCGAGCTCGAATCGGCGTCCGTCTCCTCTGCCGCCGCTTCCGCGGCGCCCTCCACCGGATCCTCGTCGAGAGGACGGCCCTCCGGGTCGTGCGGCCGGCTGATCGATCGACCGCTCGGCGTATACCAGCCGGCCGTCGTCAGCTTCAGATGGTTGCCTTCGGGGAGGTTGTAGAGGGTCTGAACCGATCCTTTCCCGAACGTCGGGGTCCCGAGAATCAGCGCCCGGTCCTGGTCCTGCAGGGCGCCCGCGACGATTTCCGAGGCGCTGGCGCTGTAACCGTTGACCAGGGCCACGATCGGCAGATCGGGGTACTGGTTCCTCGTGATCGCTCGAAACGTATAATTCTGCTCCTCGATGCGTGACCGCGTCTCGACGATTTCGGTACCTTCGTCCAGGAACAGATCGGTGACCGCGACCCCTTCGTCCAGCAGGCCTCCCGGGTTGTCGCGGAGGTCGAAGACCAGCCCGCGGGCTCCGAGGTCGATCAGACCGCGGATCGCCGCATCGATCTCGTCTCGTGCGTTCTGGCTGAAGGTCTCCAGTCGCACGAACCCGATTCCGGGTTCGAGCATGTAGGCGACTACCGGCTCGACGTGGATCTCGTCGCGGACGATCCGGAGTGTGATCGGTTCCGGCACTCCCGGCCGCATGACCGAGATCTCCACCGGTTCGCCTTTCGGCCCGCGCAGTCTCTGCACGGCCTCTTCGTCCGTCCAACCCCTCGCGGACTTCCCCTCGACTTCCACGATCCAGTCGCCGGTCATCAGACCCTGCCGCTCGGCCGGCGTGCCGGGCAGGATTCCCATCACGGTGATCCAGTCGCCCACCTGCTGAATGCGGATTCCCAGTCCACCGTAGTTGCCGGTCGTGGTCAGCTCGAGGTCGTCGGCCGATTCGGAATCGATGAATACGGAGTACGGGTCTCCGAGCTCGAGCATCATTCCGTCGATCGCCATCCGGTTCAGTTCCGACGGATCGATCGGCTCGACGTAGCGCTCCGACACCAGGCGCTGAACCTCCCCGAGCAATCTCGCCTTGCTGGTGAGAGTCTCCTGTGCATTCGCCCCCTGCTGCACCAGCCAGCCGCCGGCGAGAACGGCGAACAGGGCGATCGCCATGGCCGGGAATCCCGAGGCTCTCCGCTTCATCGTCCCTCTCCCTCCGTCCCTGTGAATTCCACGTCGCCGGTTCCGAGGGCGAGCAGCGCTTCAGGCGTCGGAGCTCGAGACAGGAGGTCCCGGGCCTCCCGGACCTCGGCGCTGCGAAGCACGGCGGTCCGGAGGCTCGCGATCTCGCCGCCGGACACCCGTGCGATCTCCCTGGCCAGCAGGCCGTCGATCGGATCCCGGGCCAGATCGAGATCCTCCGCATCGATCGCTCCCTTCGTCTCCGACGCCACGAAGCGGTCAAATCCCGCCCGCACGGTCGGCGAGACCAGCTCCTGGTCCGAGGGCAGTTCGCCCTCCAGGGCCAGTCCGATCACGTATCGAAGGGCCAGATCGGGAAGCCTTACCTCCGCCTGCCGCAAGCGCTCACTCAACTCGCGCTCTCGAAGGGTGCTCGTGTCGGCGCGAACGATCACGTCGGGCACGATCCCGCCACCGCCATATACCGGGCGACCGGAATCGGTCCGATAGACGGGAGCTCCCGTCGTATCTCCGCTTGCTTCCGACATGCCACCCGGTGGCTCGATGCCGCCCCACCCGACGGCTTCCGCCACGGCAGCGTCGAATTCCTCGGAGCCCAGCCCGAAGCTGTGCGAGCCTTCGTCGTCCCGCTTTCGATGAATCGATCGACCGCTCGGCGTGAACCACGTGCCCGTCGTGAGACGCAGGTAGTTGCCACCCTCAAGCTGAAATACGCTCTGCATCACGCCCTTGCCGAACGTCCGGGTTCCGAGCACGAGCGCCCGGTCGTGGTCCTGAAGGGCCCCGGCCACGATCTCCGAAGCGCTCGCTGACCACCCGTTGACCAGCACGACGATGGGAAGACCCGGATACCGGTCCGCACCCGGAGCGGTGAAACTCTGGCTGTCGCGCGGGTCGCGGGCCCGGGTGTCGACGACCGGTTCGCCACGGTCCAGGAAGAGGTCCGAGATTTCCACCGCCTCTCGGAGAATCCCACCCTGGTTCCATCGGAAGTCGAGAATCAGAGAGTTGGCCCCGGCTGCCATCAGGTCGGTCACGGCCGCCTCGAGCTCGCGGCGCGAGGCCTGGCTGAACGTGGCGAGTCGGGCGTACCCGACTCCGTCGTCGAACAGCAGTGATTCGACCGCCACGATGTGCACGTCTCCGCGCTGGATCGTTCGTTCGAGGGGCTCGGATACGCCCGCGCGTCGGATCGTCACGTCCACGGGCTCGCCCGAGGGACCGCGCAGGGCGTCGATCGCCTGTTCCTGGGTCCAACCGGCCGTCGGTCGTCCATCGACGGCCGTGATCAGATCGAGCCGTCGCAAGTCGAGCCGTGACGAAGGACTGTTCGGCAGGACCTCCAGCACGACGATGCCATCATCGTGGGCGATGATCCGCATGCCCACGCCGCCGTAGTTGTTGGTGAGGAGAGCGCTGCGCTGGTCTTCGGGGCGAATGAACGCCGCATACGGATCGCCGAGCTCCCGGAGCAGCCCGTCGATCGCCATGTCGTAGAGCTCGTCTCCGCCGATCGGCTCGACGTAGTTGCGGGCCACGTTCAGCCGCACGGCTTCGAAAAGCCCACGGCCGATGGTCGGCCCGACGCCCGTTTCCTGCAGAACCCAACCCCCGCTCACCATCACCGTGGCGACGACCGCCGCGATCGTAAGGGTCCTCCTCCCGCTCCCTCTCATCCAGCCTCCTGCCTCGTCCACGCTCCGTACCCGTCGATCACGGGTCATATCTCTGAAACTCGTCGGTCCGGGCATCGTTCCTCATTCGTCCCCGGAGCCCGGTGGGAAGCGGTCCGGCCATCGCTCCGACAGGCGCGCCCAGATGCGCTCGTGAACGACATCCGGAGAGTCGTCGGAGTCGATGACGATCACGCCGGACTCCGTCCGCGAGAGTTCATCGTAGGCCCGGGCCACGGAATCGTGGAAGACCTCGGACTCCCGCTCCATGCGGTCCGCTGCCTCCGTCTTCCGTCCGCGTCCCGACTCCGGCGCGATGCTCAGAAGTACCGTTCCGTCGGACCGGAGACCGTCCGTCGCGAACTCGTTGATCTCCCGCACCGTTTCGATGCCGAGCCCGCGTGCCGCTCCCTGGTAGGCGAGCGTCGAGAGTTCGTAACGATCTCCGAGCACCAGCTCTCCACGCTCGAGAGCCGGGCGGACCACGCGGCGGACGAACTCCGCCCGCGCAGCCAGCAGAAGCAGGAGTTCGGTCTCCGCGAAGAGCTCGGACCCGGGATCGAGAACGATGTCGCGGATTCGCTCGCCCGCCGGTGTTCCGCCGGGCTCGCGGACCACCATGTGCGCGATCCCCTGGCGGTCGAGCCGCCGGGAGAGACGTCGAAGGTGCGTGGTCTTGCCGGCCCCTTCGACCCCTTCGAAGACGAGGAAGAGGCCGGCCCGGCCCTCAGTCGTAGTACTCGACACCGAGGTGCGTGATCTGCTCTTCCCCAGCCAGCCAGCGGAGGGTGTTCTTCAGCTTCATGTGCTGGATGAAGATGTCATGCTCCGGATAGAGTCCCTCCGCCACCTGTGGCGCCTTGAGATAGAAGGAGAGCCATTCCTGGATCCCCGACATCCCCGCTCGCTGGGCCAGGTCCATGAACAGCGCGAGATCGAGCACGATCGGAGCGGCCAGAATCGAGTCCCGGCACAGGAAATCGATCTTGATCTGCATGGGATAGCCCATCCAGCCGAAGATGTCGATATTGTCCCAGCCTTCTTTGTTGTCTCCCCTCGGCGGATAGTAATTGATCCGCACTTTGTGATACATGTTGGAGTAGAGGTCCGGGTACATTCCGGGCTGCAGGATATACTCGAGCGCCCCGAGCTTCGACTCTTCCTTCGTCTTGAAGCTCTCGGGGGCGTCCCGAACCTCGCCGTCACGATTCCCGAGCATGTTCGTC
>JARRPA010000132.1:0-5330 GCA_037383305.1 Gemmatimonadota bacterium
ATCCGGCTCGCGCTTCGAGCGATCAAGGTAGTATAAAGAACGAGGGAGTCAACCGCGCAGACCGACAGGGACCGGCCGGCTGCTGCGGCCGTCTACCACTCCTCTTCGTCTTCTTCGTCGTCGGGCGCCACGAGATCTTCGAGCTCGTCTTCGTCCAACTCGTCATCGTCGAAGTCGTCTTCCCAGTCCTCGAGGTCCTCCGGGTCGTCCAGCTCGTCCCAGTCGTCGTCATCGTCGAAGTCGTCGAAGTCCTCTTCCTCCTCTTCGGCGAATCGAGCTACCCAGGGGAGGGTCTCGTCGACGAGGCCCGGGCGGGTGACGGTCGCGTGCGCCATGACAGATCCTCCTGTGGGGTGCCTCCTTCGATCGGCGGCCGGCGCTGGCCGCAGCGATCCGAGCGATCCGTGCGTCGCTCCCGCGACCGGAAACGACTCGCAGCGGACCTGTGCTGCGCCATTTAGCGACACCCGGATTCCGTGTCAAGGTTTCGAAGGCCCTGCTCGCGTCAATCGCTCTTCCCGGACACCGCCCTCGCTTCGATCGCCTTCCGATCGCGCTTCCGGTCGTGGGTGTTCAGCGACCGCTTGCGGACCCGGATCGCGTCCGGGGTGACTTCGAGGAGCTCGTCCTCCACGATGAACTCCAGCCCGAACTCCAGGGTGACCTCCCGGGCCGGTTCCAGCATGATGTTCTCGTCCGAACCGGCTGCCCGGACATTGGTCAGCTTCTTCCCCTTCGTGACGTTGACCTCGAGGTCGTTTTCCCGGGCGTGCTCGCCGACCACCATGCCGTCGTACACCTCGTCGCCCGGCTCGACGAACAGCTTGCCCCGCTCCTGGAGGTTGAACAGCGAATAGCCGCTCGCGGTGCCGCCCACCATCGAAACCAGTGCCCCGGTCTTCCGGCTCTCGATCTCGCCGGCCCACGGCCCGTAGCGTGCGAACTGCCGATGAAGGGTGCCCTCTCCTCTGGTCTCGGTGAGAAACTCCGAGCGGTAGCCGGTCAGGGCCCGCGAAGGGACGAGGAAGTGGAGGCGCGCCAGGCCGCCGTCCCCTTTCTCCATGTCGGTCATTTCGCCCTTCCGCTCGCCCAGTCCCTGCATCACCACACCCACCATCGACGCCGGCACGTCCGCCACGATCTCCTCGTACGGCTCCTCGATCTTGCCATCGGTGCCGGGCCGCGTGATCACGTGGGGCCGGGAGACCGAGAATTCGTACCCCTCCCGGCGCATCGTCTCCATCAGGATCGCCAGGTGCAGCTCACCTCGACCGGACACCCGCAAGCGATCGGGCTCCTCCGTCTCTTCCACCCGAAGCGCCACATTGCTCTGGGCCTCACGGAACAGCCGTTCCCGGATCTGGCGCGACGTCACGTACTTCCCGCTCCGGCCCGAGAACGGAGAGGTGTTGGCCCGCATCTCCACCGAGAGGGTCGGTGGCTCGACGGCGATTCCCTCCAGCCGCAGCGGCGCCTCCGGGTCGCAGAGTGTGGCTCCGATCTCGGCGCCCTCGACGCCCGCCACGGCCACGATCTCGCCGGCCACCGCCTCCCGGATCTCGGTCCGACCCAGCGATTCGAAGGCGAACAGGGTCGGCACCCGCACGGTCTCTCCCGGCTCGGCCTCGTCCAGTTCCCAGACGGCGACGGCAGCGCCGACCTCCAGCCTGCCTTGCTCTATGCGCCCGATCGCCATCCGACCCAGATACGGCGAGTAGTCCAGGGTCGATACGAGCATGTGGAATGGCCCGTCGTGCGCCCCGTGGGGCGGCGGCACCGTCCGCACCACGGTGTCGAACAGCGGCGCCAGCGTGCCGCCCCGCGCCGCGGGGTCGGACGACGCCCACCCCTCCCGCGCCGACGCGTAGAGAAAGGGCGCGTCGAGCTGGTCGTCGGTCGCCTCGAGCTCGATCAGCAGATCCAGCACCTCATCGTGCACTCTTTCGGGATCGGCGTCCGGCCGGTCCACCTTGTTGATCACGATCACGGGGTGCAGACCGAGCTCCAATGCCTTGCGGGTGACGAATCGCGTCTGGGGCATCGGCCCCTCGAATGCGTCCACCAGCAGCAGGCATCCGTCCCCCATGCGGAGGCTCCGCGCCACCTCACCGCCGAAGTCCGCGTGACCCGGCGTATCGACGAGATTGATCTTCACGTCGGTGTCGTCCTCCGCTTTCCAGTGGACGGCCGCGTTCTTCGAGAAGATCGTGATGCCGCGCTCACGCTCCAGCGGGTTCGAGTCCATCACCCGCTCTCGCACCTGCTGTCCGGTCCGGAATACGCCCGCCTGCTGGAGAAGCTGGTCCACCAGCGTCGTCTTTCCGTGATCGACATGGGCGATGATCGCGATGTTGCGTATCGAGTCCACGCGGAGAATCCGCCTTTCCCTCTTCGTATTCCGGAATGATCGGGGCCCTCCCGAGGCCGGCCACGGCCCGTCGGTGGGGGTGCGGGCGATCCGTACACCCGCCTCGGCGCGGAAGTTCGCGCCGAATCTCGGATCCTTCGAAAAGGGCGGGGAAACGGGCCGTTCTCCGACGTTGCTGGGCCCGGCCGATTGGCCGTAAGTTGGCCGTCATGACCTTCCTGTCCGCGTCCCGATCCCGCATTCGAACCGCGGGCCTCGCGTCGACCGCATTGGCGGCGCTCCTGGCCTCCTGCGGACGCCCGGCGGCGATGGGCGAGGCCGATTCGCTCATCGTGGTCGCCGACGCGGCGCTCTGGTCGGAGGTGGAGCAGGAGACCTACGACGCGATCGAAACGACCCTCTTCACGATCCGCGACGAGAAGAAGTTCTACATCACCCACGTCGCACCGGACTCGAACGAGCTGGAGCAGCTGCTCCTCTGGAAGCAGGTGGTGGTGTTCGGCGTCCCCGGCGATCCGCTGATCGAGCAGGTGGCGAAGGCGGCGGGCCGGGAATCGCTGAAGCCCCCGGAGATCTTTCAGACCCCCAACGTCTGGGCAGGCGGGCAGGCGGTGACCGCGGTCGTGCTCGAGCCCGGGAACGAAGCGGCTTCCTGGCGCGCTTCGCTTCCCGAGCTGCACGAGCTTCTCGACCGGGAATACCGGCTCTGGGCGCTCAGTCGCATGTGGGTGAGCGGAGAGGACACGGCCCTCGAGCGACAGCTCGAGGAGCGCCTGGGCGTCACCCTGCGGGTGCCGGCCGTCTACGGCTACCAGTTCCGGGACGATGACCTGGTGGTGATCCGGAACGACAACCCCGACCCCAGCGACCTGATCCGTTCCCTGCTCGTGCAGCGCCGGTCCCGGATCGACAGTCTGGACGCCGAGACGATCGTCGAATGGCGGACCGGGATCGATTCGGTCCAGTACAGCGTTCCACAGAGCTTCGAAATCGCTCCCGGACCGGGCCGCGCGATCGAGGTCGGCGGAGCGCGGGGACTCGAGGTGCGGGGCGCCTGGAGAGACGAAGGAGAGTATCCGGCCGGCGGTCCTTTCTTCGCGCGGGCGCTCAACTGCCCCGACGCGACCTATTTCATCGACGCCTGGCTCTACTCGCCGAATCCTCGCCGCAGCAAGTGGCAGTACATCATGCAGATGGAGGAGATCCTCGGCTCCTTCAGCTGCCTCGGCGGCTGACCCCCGGGACGCCCGGCGATGTCGTTCGTCCATCTGCACACGCATAGCGAGTATTCCCTCCTCGACGGGGCCAACCGGATCGATGCACTGCTGGACCGGGCCGAGGAACTGGGGATGTCGGCGCTCGCCCTCACCGACCACGGCAATCTCCATGGCGCCTGGGAGTTCCAGGAGCGGGCCCGAAAGCGAGGGCTCCGACCGGTGCTCGGGTTCGAGGCGTACGTGGCCTACGGCGACCGTCGGGCCCGTGAAAAACCGAAGGACGCGCCGGCGGAGTACGCCCATCTCGTAGTCCTGGCGCAGAACACGGAAGGCTACCGGAACCTCATCAAGCTCAGCTCCCGGGGATACCTCGAGGGCTTCTACCGGAAGCCCCGGATCGATCGAGCCCTGCTCGAGGAACATTCCGACGGTCTGGTGATCCTCTCCGCCTGCATGTCCGGGGAGGTCGCGAGGAACCTGCAGATCGGGCGCGTCGACCGGGCGCGCGAAGCGGCCGAGTGGTATGCCCGCACGTTCCCGGGTCGCTATTTCCTCGAGGTCCAGGACCACGGGATCCCGGGCCAGTCCGAGATCAACGAGGGAATCTTCCAGTTCGCCGAGGAACTCGGACTTCCCGTCCTGGCCACCAACGATGCGCACTACCTGAGGCGGGAGGACGCAGACGCACACGACACGCTCCTCTGCATCGGAACCGGGGCGATGAAGAGCGACACGGATCGGCTCTCCTTCGACGGGCAGGAGAGCTATTTCAAGTCGGCCGACGAGATGGCCGCGCTCTTTCCCGACCGACCGGAGCTGCTCGAGACGACTCTCCAGGTCGCCGAAATGTGCGACGTGCAGTTCGAGAAGAGCTATCACCTGCCCGGCTTTCCGCTTCCCGACGAGTTCGAGGACGACGAGACCTACCTGCGCCATCTGGCGACCGTCGGCGCGACGGAGCGCTACGGGGATCCCCTGCCCGATCGTGCGGCGGAGCGACTCAATTACGAACTGGACGTGATCGCCAGCACCGGGTATGCCGGGTACTTCCTCATCGTATGGGACTTCTGTCGGGCGGCCCGGGAACTGGGGATTCCGGTCGGGCCGGGTCGAGGCTCGGCGGCGGGCTCGATCGTCGCCTTCGCTCTCCGGATCACGGATGTGGATCCGCTGCGATTCGATCTTCTCTTCGAGCGGTTCCTGAATCCCGAACGCGTGTCGATGCCCGACATCGACATCGACTTCTGCTTCGAGCGGCGCAGCCGGATCATCGACTACGTGCGGGAGAAGTACGGCGCGGACTCGGTCGGCCAGATCATCACCTTCGGGACGATGCTGGCCCGGGCCGCCGTTCGTGACGTAGGCCGCGTGCAGGGGTTCACGCCGCAGGAAACCGACCGCATCGCCAAGCAGATCCCCTCCGACCCCGGGTCGGCGATGACCGCCGCCGAAGCGATCGAGAAGGTCTCGGAGCTGGCGGAGCTGTATCGCTCGGATTCGCGTGTCCGGGGCCTGCTCGACGAGGTGACGCGAATCGAAGGGCTCAAGCGGCACAGCTCCGTGCACGCCGCCGGCGTCGTGATCGCGCCGGGTCCGCTCGAGGACTACGTGCCGGTCTGTCGAGACACGAAGAACGGCGACGACGGTTCGGTTATTACCCAGTACGACATGAAGGCGCTCGAGAAAGCCGGGATGCTCAAGGTGGTCTTCCTCGGCCTGCGCACCCTGACCGTGATTCATGACGA
>JARRPA010000133.1:0-8559 GCA_037383305.1 Gemmatimonadota bacterium
CGCCCGAGAAAGAAGGGGAGGATACCGGGCCGACTCCTTACGAGATGCTGCTCGGCTCACTCGCCGCCTGCACACTCATCACCCTTCAGTTGTATGCCCGGCACAAAGGCATCACCCTCGAACGCGCTTCGGCGCGTTACGAGCACGAGAAGCAGGACGAAGTGGACGATCGCGGCAAGAAGCGGGTCGTGGACGTTCTGACCAGTCACGTCGAGATCGGAGGCGAGTTCACCGATGCGCAGCGGGAACGACTGACGCAGATCGTGTCGCGCTGCCCGGTGCACAAGACGATTGAGAACGGTTCCCGCGTGCTGGACAGCGTCGAATTCGTCTGACCGTCGTGCGTTTCAGCCGGCGAGGATCAGCAGACCGAGCGCCACGACATGCGAAGTGCTGCCCGCGATCACGAACAGATGCCAGATCGCGTGCGAGTACGGCAGGCGGCGATTGAGATAGAACAGCGTGCCCGCCGTGTAGGCGAGACCCCCGATCGCCAGCCAGAGGAGGACCGACCCCGGCAGCGCCTCGGCGACGGGCCCCGCCGCGACGACCACGAGCCAACCCATCGCGATGTAGACCGCGGTGGACAGACGCCGGAACCGCCCGGTGAAGAAGAGCTTGAATACGACGCCCGCGGCTGCGAGGCCCCAGATCACTCCGAACATCGTCCAGCCCAGCCCTCCGCTGACTCCTCCCAGCATGAAGGGCGTGTAGGTTCCTGCGATCAGCGCGTAGATCGCACAGTGGTCGGCCACCTTCAACCGGGCCTTCGCCGATTCCACCGGTACGGCGTGATAGAGCGCCGAGATGGTGTAGAGCGCGACCAGGGAGACGGCGAACACGGCCGTACCGACGGCCAGCCATGCACTCCCGCGCATCACCGCCAGCACCATGAGCGCCGACCCCGCGGCCACGCTGGCGACGGCTCCGAAGCCATGGGTCACGCTGTTCGCCAGCTCTTCGCGCTCGATCTGCATAGGCTGCTCGATTCTCCCGTTCTTCACACCGTCCCCGAGGATAGAGTCGGGTCGCCGCTCGTGTAAACCTCTCCACCGCGAGCGTTCCCACGGGCGTCGCCACCGGCGCCGGAGACCGGACCGTCGCCGAGGGGCGGCTCCAGCAGGAGACCGGCGAGGAGCGCGGCACGCTCGGGAAGGCTGTCCAGGACTACGTGTTCGTGTACGGCGTGGGCTCCATCGCCGACCGGTCCCAGACCGTCGAGGGTCGCGCAACGGAGGCTCGTGATGTTTCCGTCGGAGCCGCCGCCCGAGACGCCCTCGGAGATTTCCATACCCAGCCGTTCCGCTACGGAAACGGCTCGCTCCCAGAGCCGGCGATTCCGCGGAGTCCGTTCGAGCGGGAGTCGTTCGATGCCGCCGCTGATCTCGAGACGCGTGCCCGGAGTGGACGGCTGGAGCGAACGGATCGCCTTCTCCACCCGGGGCCCGTCTTCCGCGTGGAGAATCCTCACGTCGATGGTCGCCTCACTGACCGGGGCGACGACGTTCGTTCGCATGCCGCCATCGATCGTCCCGACGTTCACGCTGATCCCGCGTTCCGGTTCGTTGAGAGCGAAAAGCTGCTGAATGCACAGCGAGAGCTCGAGGATCGCGCTGGCGCCCTTTTCGGGCTCTACACCGGCGTGAGCTGCACGTCCGTGAACCCGCAGAAGGAACTGGCCGTTGCCCTTGCGCGCCGTCTTCAGCTGTCCGGCGGGACCGAGACCCGGCTCGAGGATGAAGGCCCGATCGGCGATCTTCGCGAGGCGGTCGATCAGCCGCCAGGAGTCCCGGCTTCCGGTCTCTTCGTCGCTGTTGATCATCACCACGGGCGAGACCGTGGGACGCTCTTCGAGCGCTCGGATCGCCTCGAGCGCGAAGACGATCTCGACCAGGCCTCCCTTCATGTCGAACGCTCCGGGGCCGTAGAGCCGGCCCTCCTCGCGCCGCACGCGCATCTCTTCGATCGTTCCGATGGGCCAGACCGTGTCACAGTGCCCGATCACCAGCTGCAGCGGATTCCGCCGGACCCGGTGCGCGGGCGCGGCCAGCAGCATGCCCCCGGAGGTCCGGCCGGCGTAGTTCCGCACGCTCAGTCCCGCGCCCTCGAGCCTCTCCGTCAGCATCTGCAGCGCCGCGGCCTGTGTCTTCGGTTCGAGGGTGGGTGATTCCGAGGCGACCAGACGTGTCAGAAAGTCGACCATTTCCTCTCGCCGACGCTCCAGGTGGTCCCGGAGCCGCGACTCTGTCGTCGAGGCCACGTCGATCAGCGCTTGAATCCGGCGGGGAAGGGAAATGAAAAGGTCTGTTCGATGCTCGCGAAGCGGGCCGGAGGGAGGTACGCGAGCAGGGGGGCGTGACGGATCAGATCCTGTCCGTCGCGCTCGAGCGTGCGCAGCGAATCGGGCGCGATCCGCGCGGCGACGATCCGACCGGTGATCAGACTGTTGTCACCGAACCCATCCACCGTCTTGAAGGCCTCGCACTCCAGGAACAGGTAGGACTGCGCGATGAATTCGCCCTTCACGACCGTCGCGGGGCGCTTCTGAACGGTGTCCAGCTCGAGCTTCTCGCCCTCCTCTCCACCGCACCGCGGCGCGGCACAGAGACTCGCGAGGACCACCTGGTCGGGTCTCGGCATGCTCACGGTGAAGGCGCCTTCTCGCTCGATGTTGCGATAGGTGGCGTGGCGAGGTGTGCATACGAAGCCGAAGTAGTTCTGCCAGCCCATCGGCGTCACCATGTGCTTCGGGGCGAAATCGGTACGACCGTCCGGCTCGACCGTCCCGATGACTGCCAGGGGCGAGACCCAGAAGAACCGGTTCCAGATCGGCTGGCGAACGTCCAGGCTCTTCAGTTTCTGCAGCGGCTTCGCATGCATCCTGCCCTCCCGGCCACGTGGGCAGCGGGGGTGTTCCCCGCAGAGCGTCCAGGATAACATCTCGGCGTCCCCTGCCACTCGCAACCGGCGCGCATGGATCCTCGCATGGAGCTGAACGAAAGATTCGCGGACCTCGCTCCCGATCTCGGAGACGAGCCCGGGCTGGCGAGAGCGGAGACGGTTCCCTCGGCCTGGTTCAGAGAAGCACGTTTCGCGGAGCTCGAACGCGCCGCCGTGTTCGGCACCAGTTGGCAGTACGTCGGGCACGCGGCCCGGGTCGCCCGCCCGGGCAGCTGGCTGGTCGCGGATGTGGCCGGGGAGCCGATCGTAGTGGTGAGGGACCTGGAGGGAGGCCTGCGGGCTTTCTTCAACGTCTGCCGTCATCGCGCCGGTCCCCTCGCAGACACGGATGGGTGCGGGCGCGTGCTCAAGTGCGGGTATCACGGCTGGACGTACCAACTGGACGGAAGGCTCCGGGGCGTTCCGCACTGGAACCGGGCGGAGCTGTTCGACCGCGAGGAATATGGTCTGGTTCCGGTGCGGGTGAGTCTCTGGGAGGGTCTCCTGTTCGTCAATCTGGATCTCGCATCGCCGTCGATCGAGGAAGTCTTCGGCGACATCGCAGACAGAATCGCCCCGATCCGTCTGAGCCTGCTGGAGTTCCATTCCCGAGTGCAATACGAGGTGAAGGCGAACTGGAAGGTCTACGTCGAGAACTTCCTGGAAGGGTACCACGTTCCGATCGTTCACCCCGAGCTGACGAAGCTGTATGACTTCTCCCGCTACGAGACCGAGCTCTCGGAACACTGGAGTCTGCAGAGCAGTCCGCTGACCGAAGACGAGCACATCTACGGTGCAGGGGGAAGGGCGTGGTACTTCTGCGTATTCCCGAACTTCATGCTGAACATACTGCCCGGCCGGCTTCAGACGAACCGGGTAATCCCGACCGGACCGGAAAGCTGTCGCGTGGAGTTCGAGTACTTCTATGCGGACCCCGAGTCGACAAGGACCCGGAGGCGAATCGTCGAGGACCAGACCTTCGCCGACCACGTCCAGGAAGAGGACATCGAGATCTGCGAGAGAGTCCAGCGGGGGCTGGCATCGCGCGGATACGATCGCGGCCGGTTCTCCGTGAAATACGAGGGCGGCGTCCATCATTTCCAGAATCGGTTGCGCCGCGCCTTTCGCGAGTGGCTCGCGGCCGAGCGAACGATCGCGCCGCCGGATACGCTGGATCCCAGGCACGAGGAGGCGTAGTGAAGAAGCAGGTCAGCTGGAAGGGCTGCGAGGAACAGCCGGAGGTGATGCGCCGGATCGATGAAGTGCTGACCGGGCTTCCCGGCGGTGGAGCCGGCGTCACGCTGGCGAAGTTTTCGCTCGAGGTGCGGGAGCCTTCGGAGCATGCGGTGGCGCTCGTTCTCGCGCTCGCCGACGGCGGCGAACCTCTCGTCCGGCACGCCGAGGCCGGGGACTGGAACGCAGCATTTCTCGAGTTGGAGCGAAAACTGGCTCGCGCTTTCGAAGCCTGATTCCGGGCGGCACCGGACCCTTGCGGTCCGGCCCGTGCGTTCTCATCCTCCTGCGGTCATACCGCGGCCCTGCGTCCCCCCGGGCCCGCGCCCGGGTTCCGTGGTTCACTTCGAACCGCAGGGACAGGAGGCGCACGTGGCTGCCATCACCTGGGAATTGAATCTCACCGGCTTTCGCTTTCCGTCGGAACTGCCCCGCAAGCGAGCGAACTTTCGCATCGTCGTGGATCTGCGCTACGTGACGAAGCGCGGCGACCACACGACCGAGCACGCCGTACTGCCGGGACTGGACAGGTGGTGGGAGTGCGACCCGGAGCGGTCCGACCGGCAGGAGTACGCGCGGGGTGCGCAGGAGGGCGCCTCCGTGCTCCTCGACATGAGTGCGGTCGACGCGTGGGACCGGTTGATCCTGCTGGTGCGCGGCGATGCGATTCACTCCATTCAGTTCAAGGTGTTCGACGTGAATCGACCCGGAACGCTCGATCGCATTCGCAAAGGCCTGGGGGACGTGGTCGGCTCGCTCCTGGGGCGGGCGCGATCGGGCCTTCCGGATGTCGCCGGCGTCTTCTCCGATTCTCTGGGGTCGGCGGCCACGGACCTCGAGTCGGCACTCATCACCCGACTCGCCGGCGGAGATCGCCTTCTGTTCCGCGGATCCGCCCGCATGCCGGAGCCGGGCGCTTACGTCGTGGAGGGAAGAGGGGAAGGGGGTAGATACCGGATCGACTTCGCACTCACGACCGTCTGATACGCCCGGGGTCGCCGCGGTCGGTCGCTTCGCCGGCACGCCGGCGATCTGCCGCGACGCGATCCGATACCGGTCCATGTCCGGCCTTGCGCGACCGTTTCCGCGGGCCCTTGCACTTTCGGTTCGATATCGGATGGTACTATACCGCCCGGCTCCCGGCGGGAGCCCGAGGACGCGCCATCCTCCGTTACGGAGGGGAAGATTCTCGATGCGGCTCGCGATCTGCTCGCCGAGGGCGGCATCGAGGCGCTCTCGATGCGTGCCGTCGCTTCGCGAGTCGACCTCAGCGCCACCGCGCTGTACCACTACTTCGACAACAAGGAAGCGCTCGTCGACCGGGTGGTGCAGCATGGATTTCAGCGGTCGGAGGAATATCTGCGGCGCGCAGTGGAGCCGTACCCGCAGGGATCGATGGAGCGCGTGGCGGCACTGGGCGAGGCGTACATCCGCTTCGCTCTGGAAAATCGGCAGTACTTCAAGATCATCTTCGCGATTCAGCCCGAGCAGCCGCGTGCGATCGGCGACGTTCCCGGTCAGGGGGGATACCGGGTGCTTCGCGAGTCGGTGGTCGAGGCGATGCAGGCGGGTACGATCCGGCGTGAGAATCCGGAGCTCGTAGTTCTGTTCCTGTGGTCCGTCGTCCACGGGCTCGTGACGATCTTCATGGCGTGCGATCCGGCTCAGATCCTCGAGGAGGCCGGCTTGTGCGGGGAAGAGTCCGGACCGCAGGAGGCGACGCTGGAGCTGTTCGATCGCTTCCGGAGGATCATTCGCGAGGGACTCGAGCCGCCGCCGGGGTCGCGTGCAGAAGGTGCCGCCCGGGAGCCGGAGGCGTCTCGATGAAGAGGCCCGTCGCGCAGATCCGTGTGCTCTCCGCGGCGGTGATTCTGTTCTCGACGAGCGGAGTCCCGCTGGCCGCCCAGGAGACGCCTCCCGCTCGGTCCGAGGGCGGAATGATCGACATCGAAGCGGCACGGCTGCCGGTTCCGGACCGGATCTTCGACATCGACCGCGCCGTGCGAATCGGCATTCGCAGCAACCGGACGCTGCAGGTGTCCCGTCTCGACCTCGCGACGGCCGAGAAGCAGGTGAAGGAGGCCTACGGCGGACTGGTGCCTGAGATCGAAGGCAGCATGGGCTACACGAGGAACATCGAGGTGCCGACGTCGTTCCTGCCCGGGTTCATATTCGATCCCACGCTGCCGCCGGACTCCCTGATCCCGGTGAAGTTCGGGAGCGACAACCAGTGGAGCGCAGGGCTGACGATCAGCCAGCCGCTTTTCGACGCCGCCCTGTTCACGGGTGTCAGCACGACAGGCAAGTTCCGGAGTTACCAGCAGGAGGTGTTGCGCGGTTCAGCGCAGCTCGTAGCGACGAATGTCCGGATCGCGTATCTGAACGTACTCGTCGCACGAGAGGCTCACCGGGTCACGCTCAACAGCGTCGAACGGGTCCAGGGAACCCTCGAGGAGACCGCGGCTCTCAACCGGGCCGGACTCGCCAGCGACTACGACGTGCTGCGTCTCGAGGTTCAACTCGCCAACATCGCGCCCGACCTTCGTCGTGCCGCGAACTCGGTGCGGGCCGCCGAACGCACACTCGCGATCCAGATGGGCCTGCCCCGTCTCGAACAGGCCGGGGCGGCGGGCAATCTCGCGGAGATGGACCTCGATTCGCTCGCCGCCAACGACCGCATGAACCGCATGATCCTCGAATTCACGGGAACGGGCGATCTGACCGAGACCGATGTGGACTCGCTCAGCGAGGTCGCCCGACTCCGCCGGTCCGATCTCCGACAGCTGGAGCTGTCTCGCGAGCTCGAGGAGGCCCGGGTGAAAGTCGAGCGTGCGGAACTGTTTCCGACTCTCAGCGCCTTCTTCAACTGGAATCTGTTCGCCCAGGAAGACGACGCGCTGAACTTCTTCGGGGAGGGTCCGAACCAGCGGTTTACGACCTCCGCCGCCGGGGTGCAGCTGAGCGTGCCGATCTTCTCCGGTTTGCGCCGCTGGAACCGCGTGGAACAAAGGAAGATAGAGGTTCGCAAGGTCGAGGAGCGTCTCGCCGAATTGAATCAAAGGGTCGAGAACGACGTTCGAACCACGCACGATCAGGTGCTGGAGGCCCGCGCACGTGCCCGAGCCCAGCGCACCGCCGTGCGGCAGGCTCAGCGCGGCTTCGACATCGTCACCCGGGAGTACCTCGCCGGCACCAAGACACGCCTCGAGGTGACCGAAGCCGAGGTCTCGCTTCGTGAATCGGAGCTGAACTACGCCGAGGCCGTCTACGACTACCTCGTGGCCCGGGCACAGCTCGACTACGTCGTCGGCGCCGTGCCCGCCGTCGAGCCCGTCGTGGAGGAGATGATCGAAAACCCCGGCGAGGCGCCGCCCTACCAGGTTGAATCCCGCATGGAGAGCAGGGAATGAGGATCGAAACAGGAGTGACAGCCGTCGCGCGCGCTCTCGGGTCCTTCGTCCTGTTGTCGCTGGCCGCATCGGCCCACCCTGGTGCAGCCCGAAGAATACGTCGCCTAAGTGCGGATCACCGGAGAGGCCGAGGCGGAAGAGGACATCACCGTCAGCGCCCAGGAGGGTGGCCTGCTGGTCCGGTACTTCGCCGAGAAGGGAGACCGAGTGGGCCGGGGTGCACCGATCGCCAAGATCGACGACGCGATCCTACGGGCGCAGCTCGAGGAGGCCCAGGCCGGCGCCGCCCTCGACCGGGAACGGTTTCTGCGCCAGAAGCAGCTGTGGGAGGAGGAGAGGATCGGGAGCGAGATCACCTTTCTCCAGACTCGATACCAGGCGGAACAGTCGGCGGCGCGAGCGGCGCTTCTGGAGTCCCGGCTGAAGCGGACGACGGTGCGGGCCCCGGTGGCGGGCATCCTCGACGACCGGTACGTCGACGCGGGCGAGATCGTGAGTCCGGGCACGCAGATCGCCCGCGTCATCGACTCGAGTCGACTCAAGATCACGGGCGGAGTTCCCGAACGTCTCGGTCCCTCGATCGCTGTGGGCGGAAGGGCCGTGATCACCTTCGACGTGATGCCGGATCTTCAGTTCGATGGGACGATCGCCTTCGTCGGCGCCGCGGTGGATCCGCGCAGCCGCACCTTCCCTATCGAGATCCTGATGGACAACCCCGACGGCGCCGTAAAGCCCCGAATGATCGCGAACGTGCGCCTCGCGACGGAGACGCTCGAGGACGTGATCGTCGTGCCTCAGGAGGTGATGCTCCGAACCGAAGACGGCTATCAGGTCTTCGTCGCAGTCGAGAGGGACGGGGTCCCGGTCGCGGAGGCGCGCGAGATCCGGCTCGGACCCTCGCTGGAAAACCGAGTCGTCGTCGAGAGCGGACTCGAAGCGGGAGATCGGCTGGTGACCAGGGGACATCAGCTGGTGG
>JARRPA010000134.1:0-5700 GCA_037383305.1 Gemmatimonadota bacterium
GCGCCACCCGTCTGCAGGCCCACGACCACGTCTACGCCGTCGCCACGGAGCAGGAGATTTCAACGGCGCTCGAGCTCAGCGGACACGACCACGGCACGCTCCGACGGGTCCTGATCGCCGGCCCGAGCCGCGAAGCCTACTATCTCGCGAGGCTTCTGGAGCAGCACGGCGTCTACGGAACGGTTCTCGTTTCGGACCCCGAGAAGGCCCGTGAATTCGCCGAGCGGCTGGAGCACACGCTCATCCTGCAGGGCGATGCCACGGACATCGAGCTGATGGAGTTCGAAGGCGCGGCGGAAACCGATGCCTTCGTCGCTCTCACCGAGGAAGACGAAGCGAACATCATCTCCTCCCTCGTGGCGAGAGATCTCGGGGTGAGGCAGATCATCACGCTGGTCAACCGTACCGACTACCTGCCGCTCGCGAAGCGGATCGGACTCGAGACGGCGGTGAGCCCGCGGATCAGCGCCGCCAACGCGATCCTGCGGTACGTGCGCCGCGGCAGTGTCAACCGGGTCGCCGTATTCAAGGACTCCGACGCGGAGGTCATCTCGTTCGCGGTCTCCGGAGAATGCCCGATCGTCGCGACCATGCGATCCTCGCTTCCATCGTGCGCGACGGAGAGGTGATCATCCCCCGCGGCTCGCACAGCCTGGAGACGGGGGACGAGGCGATCGTGTTCGCGCTCGCGGACGCCGTGGGCAAAGTCACGGCTCTTTTCCCCAGCTGATCGCGCGACGGTGAACTACCGAAACATTCTTCATCTGCTGGGTGGCCTGCTCGTCGCCATGGCTCTCGCCATGATTCCGGCCGCCGGCGTCGGGTTCGCCGAGGGGCTCGCATTGAATTGGCTGGTGGCGATGGCGATCCCGGGCTTGCCGGGAGTCGGGCTCTGGGTCGCCACCCGCAGGAACGAAGAGCTGAAGGCGCGTGAAGCACTCACGGTCGTCGGCCTCGCGTGGATCGCGATTGTCCTGGTCGGAGCGATCCCCTTTCTGACCACGGGGGTGGCCCCGAGCGTGGCCGGAGCCGTGTTCGAATCGGTCTCCGGATTCACTACCACCGGCGCCACGATCTACCCGGTGATCGAGGAGCTTCCCGACAGCATTCTGCTCTGGCGAAGTCTGTCGCACTGGATCGGCGGCATGGGGATCATCGTGCTGGGCGTGGCGATCCTTCCATTGCTCGGCGTGGGGGGAGCGCAGCTCTTCTTCGCGGAAGCGCCGGGAATCACCACGGATCGCATCCGCCCGCGAATCGCTACGACCGCTCGACTTCTCTGGGGCGTTTACCTGGGTCTGACGATCGCGCTCCTGGGCGCCTACCTGGCTCTCGGCATGTCGTTCTTCGATGCCGTGAATCACGCCATGAGCGCACTCGCCACCGGCGGATTCTCCACGCGAACCGCCTCTATGGGCTATTTTTCTCCCGCCATCCAGTGGGTGACGATTCTGTTCATGTTTCTCGCAGGCGTGAATTTCACCCTGCACTACCGCGCGCTCACCGGCCGGCCGCTGACGCTCCTTCGCAACGCCGAGTTCCGATGGTACCTGATCTCGTCACTCCTCTTCTCGGCGGCCTGCTTCCTGGTGCTCGGTCTGGCCGACGGAGAGTGGTCCGTCGACCTCGCCCGGGCCTCGATCTTCAGCGTCGTCTCCGTGCACAGCACGACGGGATACGGGACCACCGACTTCGCGGCCTGGCCGGTGCTGCTCCAGTGCCTGCTGCTGTCGCTGATGTTCGTGGGAGCGATGGGAGGTTCGACGGGCGGTGGGTTCAAGATGATCCGGGGCGCCGTTGTCGCACAGCACGTTCTGGGGGAGATCCGAAAGGTGCTGCACCCCCGGGCCGTGATCGTCACCCGGATCGGAGGTCAGCCGGTCCGCTCGGACCTCATGCTCAAGGTTCTCGCTTTTCTCGCCATGTACATGGGAACGCATGCCATAGGGACTGCGATTCTCGCCGCGCTCGGCAGCGACCTGGTCACGGCGCTGAGCGCGTCGCTGGCGGCACTGTCGAGCATCGGTCCGGGGCTTGGCGAAGTAGGGCCCGCGGGCAACTATGGACACATGAGCAACCCGGCCCTCGTCGTCCTGTCCGCATTGATGCTGCTGGGTCGCCTCGAATTCTACACTCTCCTCGTGCTGCTCGTCCCGAGTACGTGGGCTCCGGGGCACCGGACTCCGCGGCCGCGTCATATCCGGCCGTTCCGTCGCGGCAGGCAGCCACCGATCGAGGGTGGAGGCTCGATCGCCGATTCGGATTCTGAGAGGCCGTCGGGTCGATGATTCGAACCGGATTTCACTGGGATCTCGAGCCGACCGGGCTCGACCGCCGCGGGCCCTCCGCCACTCAGTTGTTCGTCGGGTCCTTCGGCGTCCTCGTGCTGGTCGGCACCCTGGGCCTTCTCGTCCTGCCGGGGCTGTATACGGGACCACGCCTCGGACTTGTCGACGCGCTGTTCACCGCGACGAGCGCCGTATGCGTGACCGGGCTGATCGTTGTCGACACCGCCACCTATTTCACACGGGCCGGACAGGCCTGGATTCTTCTCCTGATCCAGCTCGGTGGCCTCGGAATCATGACCCTCGCCACGATGCTCATCGTGGCGCTCGGGCAGCGACTCAGCCGCGACTGGGAGGAGGTCACGGGCGGTCAGGCGCGAGTGCTCACCCACATGAACGAAGTCTCTCTGATCCGGGGCGTCCTCTGGACGACCCTCGGTATCGAGGCCATCGGAGCGCTCGGTCTCTGGCTTCTCTGGCAGGGCGAACTGGGCACCGAGGCAATCTGGCACGCGGTGTTCCATTCGATCTCCGCATTCTGCAACGCCGGTTTCTCGACCTTCTCCGACTCGCTCTCGGGGTTTCGCGGATCCCGGTCCACGTTGATCTGGGTCTCCGCACTCATCATCCTCGGCGGTCTGGGATTCGTCGTTCTCGCGGACCTGTGGGCGCGTTACGTTCGTCGGACGTCCAGGCGACTCAGCCTCCACACGAAGCTCGTGCTGTTCGTCACGACACTGCTCTTGATCGGGGCGACCACGCTGTTCCTGGTCTTCGAGAGCCACTTCGACCTGCAGGTCCTGGGCCCGATCGACCGGGCGGTGAACGCGTGGTTCATGTCCGTGACGGCGCGAACGGCCGGGTTCACCACCATCGACTACGGTACGGCCTCGAACGCGTCCCTGTTTCTCACCATGCTCCTGATGCTCGTCGGAGGGTCGCCGGGATCGACGGCCGGCGGATTGAAGACGACCACCGTGGCGGTGCTTCTCCTTCTCGTGTGGTGCCGCGTGCAGGGCCGAGACGATACGTCCATCGTCGGGCGCACGATCCCGAAGGACACAGCGGAGCGAGCCGCCGGGATCGTGATCGGGAGCCTACTCCTGCTCGGGATCTGCGTGTTCATCCTGCTGGTGACGGAATATCCGCTCGAAACCGAGCTTGACCGCGCTCGCTTCATCGCGCTCGCGTTCGAGGCGCACAGTGCCTTCGGCACCGTCGGTCTCTCGATGGGACCGACATCCGATCTGACGGTCGGGGGGCGGCTTCTCGTCGTGTTTCTCATGTTCGTCGGGCGGGTCGGCCCTCTCGCGGTGGCATCGAGCATGGCACTGGCACGCGCGAAGCGGTCCGTTCAGTATCGATATGCCCACGAGGACGTCGTGGTCGGCTGACGGCGCAAATAGCGAGGTCGACGGAATGGCGCGAAGAAAGAAGCGGATCATCGTTGTGGGGCTGGGCGGATTCGGCTGGTGGGCCTCCATCGCCCTGCGAAGGGAAGGTCACGAGGTGATCGCGGTCGACAAGAACGCGAGGCTCGTGGATCGCGCCGTCGACTACGTGGATCTTTCCGTCAGCGGTGATGCCACCGATCGGGAGTTTCTCCGTACGATCGGCGCAGAATCCGCCGATGCGGCCATCGTGAGCACCGGGAACGATCTCGCGGCCAGCATTCTCACCATCCTCGCCCTGAAGGACCTCGGCGTGCGCGACATCTACGTCAAGGTCAGCGGCGTGGAAGCGGCCCGAGCCGTCGAGGCCTTCAACGTGACGGAGACGATCTTCCCGGAGCGGGAGGCCGCGAATCGCCTGGCCCATAGGCTGGAGACGAAGACCGTCCTGGACTACGTGCCGATCGCTCCCGGCTACGCGATCCAGGAGATCGCGGTGCCGGATGGCTGGCTCGGGCGCAGCCTGTCCGAGCTGAAGCTGCCGCACCGTTTCGGAATCACCGTGGTCGCGATTCACGACCTTCTGGAGGGATCGCTGAGTGTCGTACCGGACTCCGAGCGTCCACTCAAGGAGTCCGATGTCGTGCTGGTCGCGGGCAAGGACGAAGTGGTCGCCAGACTCCTCCGCGACGGGGACGAGAACGGACCCCGGGAGTAAGTACCGCTCGGGCCGGTTCTTCCGACGCGTGCTTGCGCGTCGGGCGGACCATCGGCCGAGTCAGGCCTCGACCCTGATCCGATCCGTCGCCGGAAACTCGAGACGCCCGATCACCGCCGCCGCGTAGCCCGCCGTCTCCCACTCGGCCACCAGTTCCGACGCGTCCTCGGAGGCCACAGCGGCCAGGAGCCCCCCGGAGGTCTGCGCGTCGCACAGAAGCGTGCGCAACGTCTCGGGCACCTCTTCGGACCAGGAGGTGACGGAATTCACGGACGCACGGTTCCGGTGCGTTCCCCCCGGAATGCACCCCTCTTCCGCCAGATGCTCGGCATCGGGCAGCAGCCGCGGGGCGCCGGCGAACACGCGTGCGCTGACGTTCGAAGCTTCGCACATCTCACGCAGATGCCCGAGAAGCCCGAACCCCGAAACATCCGTCAGCGCATGGACTTCGTGCCCCTCCAGCAGCTCCGCGGCCGCCGCGTTCAGCTGCCGCATCGACCGGACCGCGGCGCGGGTCGCCGGCATGTCGGCGAGACCTCGCTTGATCGCCGTCGCGACCACGCCGGTTCCCAGGGCCTTTCCCAGTACGAGCGCGTCACCCGGCAAGGCTCCGGCCTTCCGCGACAGCTGGTCGGGGTGCACCAGACCGATCGCGACGAGACCGAATTTCGGCTCCGGGTCATCGATCGAATGTCCCCCTGCGATCAATGCACCGGCTTCCGAACAGGTGTCGGACGCGCCCCTGAGAATCGCCGCCACGACTCCGGGAGGAAATTCCCCGGTCGGAATGCCGAGCAGGCTGAGTGCGAAGAGCGGCCGGGCGCGCATCGCATAGAGGTCACTCAACGCGTTCGCCGCGGCGATCGAACCGAAGTCCTCCGGGTCGTCCACCAGCGGAGGGAAGAAATCGACGCTGGCGACCAGCGCCCGATCCTCGTCGAGGGCATACACGGCGGCGTCGTCCGGCGTGTCGAGCCCCACGAGGAGGTTCTCATCCACGCCGGCGGGAAGCGCACTGAGCACGGCTCGAAGGTCCTCCGGACCCAGCTTGCAGGCTCAGCCGGCGCCGCTCGAGTACTGCGTCAGCCGTACCCGTTCGGATGCGGGCGTATTCATGGGGTCAAGCTAGGCGCCGCCGCGGCTTTGCGGCAACGGCGCTTCTCCACGCATCTTCAGGAGAGTCATTTTCCGGGAGAGGCGAATGAAATTCCCGGGCCGCCGCAGCCCGTCCGAACGACTTGGTGATGTTCCCCGCGTTGATCACGGCCCAGCCCTCCTTGACGACCCAGTTCCTCGACGCGCCGGC
>JARRPA010000135.1:0-5236 GCA_037383305.1 Gemmatimonadota bacterium
AATCCATCCGGGAACGCTTCCTGGCGGAAAAACCGCTTTCCGGTCGCCGAATTTCCGCCTGCCTCCATGTGACCACTGAAACGGCCGCCCTGATGAAGACCCTGAAGGCGGGCGGCGCGGAGGTGGTGGTGTGCGCCTCAAACCCGCTTTCCACTCAGGATGACGTGGCCGCATGGCTCGTGCAGGAGCTCGGAGTCGGAGTGTTCGCCGTCAAGGGAGAGGACAACGACCGGTATTACGACCATATCCGTGCCGCGCTGCAGCACCGCCCGACCGTGACGATGGATGACGGCGCCGATCTCGTGGGGGCGCTCCACATGATCGCGCTGGATCGACTCGATGACCTGGCCGGACCGGTCAGAAGTTGGACGGCCGGACTTTCGCAGGACGCGCGGAAGCAGGTCGTGTCCGGCGTAGCGGGCTCCACGGAAGAGACTACCACCGGAATCGTGCGTCTTCGCGCCATGGCGAAGGACGGCATCCTGCAGTTCCCGGTAATCGCCGTCAACGACAGCCTTACGAAGCACATGTTCGACAACCGTTATGGCACGGGACAATCGACGCTCGACGGAATTCTCAGAGCGACGAATGTCCTGCTCGCCGGGAGCACCGTCGTGGTGGCGGGATACGGGTGGTGCGGTCGAGGGGTCGCGACGCGGGCTCGAGGAGCCGGCGCGAGCGTGATCGTTACGGAGGTCGATCCGCTCGCGGCCCTCGAAGCCACGATGGACGGATTCCGGGTGCTGCCGATGGCCGAAGCTGCGCCCGAGGGAGACCTGTTCATCACCCTGACCGGGAACGCGCACGTGGTCCGGGAGGAACACTTCCGTCGGATGAAGGACGGCGCGATCGTCTGCAACTCGGGCCATTTCGACATCGAAATCGACGTCGAGGCCTTGCAGTCGATATCCGAATCGGGGCCAGTCGATCTGCGTCCATTCGTGGAGGAATACGTGGTGGACGGCAGGAGGATCGCTCTTCTCGGCAATGGCCGACTGATCAATCTCGCGGCGGCGGAAGGACACCCGGCGAGCGTGATGGACATGTCCTTCGCGAACCAGGCGCTGGCTGCCGAGTATCTGCTGTCGGCGGAAGGGAAGTCCCTGTCGAAGCAGGTGCACCGCGTGCCGGATCGACTGGACCGGGAGATCGCGGCCCTGAAGCTGGCTTCCATGGAGATCGAGATCGACACGCTGACCCCGGAGCAGGTGAAATACCTGAAGTCCTGGGACGTGGGGACTTGAGACCGGACCTCGGAATCGGATGAACGACGGCGCAGAGATGGGACCCGGAGATCTCGTCCGGGTCGAGGTAGCGAGCCTGGGGCTCGACAAGGCGTCCAATACGCCCGTCGTCATTCTGCGCGAAGTCGATGGTGAGCGACTCCTCCCGATCTGGATCGGTCCGGCGGAGGCGAGCGCGATCGCCATGGAACTGGCGGGCATCAAGTTCAGTCGGCCCCTCACCCACGACCTGGTGAGCACGATCGTCGGCAGCCTGGGGAGCGAGCTCGTACGGGTCCTCATCACGCGCGTGGAGGAGAACACCTATTTCGCGTCACTCGTGTTCCGCAGGAACGGGGAGATGATCTCGATCGATTCGCGTCCGAGCGACAGTGTCGCACTGGCTCTCCGGGCTGCGGCCCCGATCTTCGCCTCCGCGGGACTGCTGGGGCGCACGCAGCTCGAGATCGATCAGCCGGAGACGGACGATCCGACGCCGTCCTGGATGCCTGTCGAGCCGGAGCCGTCGTCGGCCCGGGAGGAGGAAGATCAGCCGAGGGGGGAGAGTCTTCGGGACTATCTGAAAGGTCTCGACCCGGAAGACTTCGGGAAGTTCGTCCCGTGATCGGAATTCCCCTCCCGGGGCCCCGTCTGCGGAACTCCCGTCGCTCGTGGATCCCGGTGTTCCTGACAGTCGTCGCAGGAAGCGCCGGCCCGCTGACCGGGCAGGAGATTCTCGGCACCGTGTTCACCGCCACTGATTCGGCTGTCGTTCCGGAGGCCATGGTGCGTCTCCACAGGATCACTTCGATCTCAGGCCAGGTCGTCGATTCGACCCGTGCCGACGCTGCCGGCAGGTTCCGCTTCACGATTGAAGAGGCGGAGAACCCGGAGGTCCTGTACGCCGCCGCCGTCACCCGCGGGGGTGTCAGCTATTTCGGGCCGATCATCCACGCCGGAATGGACCCTCCGGGGGACTACGCCATCTATGTCTACGAAGTCGAATCCGTAGACGAGCCGGTGACGGGAAATCCGGTGCGCCTGCGACACGTCGTGGTGAGTCCCGCGGCCTCGGGCCTGCTCCAGGTCGGGGAGGTGGTGGACGTGGAGGGCACGCCCGGGCGGGCGCTGCGGACGACGGACCGATCGATTCCGGTCTGGTCCATGGCTCTTCCTCGCGGCTTCCAGGCGTTTGAGCCCATCGAGGGTGGCATACCCCCGGAATCGATTTCCGAAGCCGCCGGAAGAGTCGAGGCGAGAACCCCTCTTCCCCCGCAAGGGGTGCGGATCGCGTTCGGCTACTTCATCGAAGGGCCGGATCTCGACTTCCCCGTCGAGTACGCGACCGAGCGCTTCGAGATCATCCTCGTAGCCGCGGAAGAATCTGATCTGCGAGGCCTGACGCCAGCCGAGGTATCCGAACTTCCTCCCGGAGCTGACGTCCGGCGCTTCGTGGCCTCGGATCTGCCGCCCGGGAGCACGGTCGGACTGACGATCGCATCCGAGTCCGTCGCCTGGACCCCGGTGCTGATTTCGGCACTCATCGGTGTCGCGCTGCTCGGAGCCGCCGCTGTGTCCGCCCGACGGGCTCGCCAGCCCACGACCTGAGGCAGACCGCGCGGAGGACATCCGTTCCCGGCTCTTGCGGTTGGCGGAAATTTCCCGCTACACTGCGAGCTCGTAGAACAGGGATCGGGCCCACGGAAGTCGGTGAGAATCCGACGCGGCCCCGCCACTGTGAGAGGGCGACCGGCACCCGCCGCCTCCCTCGAGCCAGGAGACGAGCCCCTCCCTGCCCACGAACGCTCTTCGCGGGAAGGGTGTGGGCGAGGCAGGCAATCTTGCCGACTCGGTCATGCCCGGCCTTTCTGGAGAAAGGACGGGTTTTTTCTGGTGCAGCGCGTTTCGGGTCGGACGACGTTCGCTCTGCTGGGACTCGTCGCGCAGGTGCTGGCCGGTGCCTCGTTCGCCGGGGCCCAGGTCGTCGCGAGCGATGATCTGGGGCGGCAGGTTCGCCTGCCGTCCGCACCCACCCGCATCGTCTCCCTCGTTCCGGCCGTGACGGAGATCCTCTACGCGCTCGGTGCCGGCGAGAGCCTGGCCGGTCGCTCGACGTGGGACGATCAGCCACCTGAAGTGACCTCGGTTCCCAGCGTCGGCGATGCGCTCCGCCCGGATCCCGAGAGAGTCCTCGCACGGGATCCCGACCTCGTAATCCTCTATTCCGGACCCGATAACGCTCGCTCCGTCGAACAGCTCGAGCGACTCGAGGTGGCGGCACTCGCCATCCGGATCGACGACCTGGAGGACCTTCGGCGAAACATCCTGCGCCTGGGGAGTCTTCTCGAAAGGGACAGCGCGGCCACCTCGCTCTGGGCGTCGATCGAAGCGGAGCTGGATGCAGTGAACCGGACGACGCGTGATCTGCCGCGCACCCGCGTCTATTACGACGTGGCGTGGCCTCCGGCGATCACGGTGGGCGCGGGGAGCTATCTGGACACCCTGCTGTCGATCGCCGGCGGGGAGAACATCTTTCACGATCTGGCCGCACCCTCACCGCAGGTCTCGCTGGAGGCCATCGCGGCCCGGTCACCGGAGCTGATCCTGCTGCCCGTCCTCCCCGGCGCGACTCCGGCCGATCCCTCCACGCGTCCGGGCTGGTCGGTGATTCCCGCCGTGCGTCACGGACGGACCCGGTCCGTGGATGCGGGATTGCTGCATCGGCTCGGCCCCAGAATCGGGAGGGCGGCTCGCTCGCTGGCCCAGGCACTTCACCCGGGACGCATTCCGTGAGACCGGGGTTCCGCTACCTGGCACTCGGTGGACTGATTCTCGGAGGTGTCGCGGTCGGCCTGCTGATCGGACCGGCAGCCCTCACCCCGGGGGAGGTCCTGCGCGTTTTCGGTCCCGGAGGAGACGATGTCGCTCGTCGGATCGTTCTTGAACTGCGGTTGCCGCGGATCCTCGCGGCCGTTCTGATCGGGGCCTCGCTCGCCGTCTCCGGAGCCATCTTTCAGGCGCTCCTCAGGAACCCGCTGGCCGAACCCTACCTTCTCGGGGTGTCCTCCGGCGCCGCGCTCGCCGCGGTGGGTGCTCTCGCACTCGGTCTGGGCAGGCTCGGCGGGTTCCTGCTGCCGTTCGCGGCGCTGGTCGGCGGAATGGTGGCGATTGCCATCGTCTTCGCCGTCGCCCGCGTATCGGACCGGCTCGACACCCGGGTACTCATCCTCGCCGGGGTCGTCGTGAGCGCCTTCTTCGGCGCATGCATCACTCTGATCCTCGTCTTTTCGTCTGCCGAGACCCTGCGCTCCGCCTTTTTCTGGACCCTGGGGAGTCTCTCCGGGATCTCGTGGCGCATGGTGCTGGTCCTGGCCGCCTGGGCGATTCCGGCGTCCGTCGCTTCGTGGGGACTCGCCCGTCATCTCGACGCACTCGCGCTCGGGGAAGAAACAGCGGCGGCCGTCGGGACGGAAGTCGAGCGCATCAAGCGGCTGGCCTTCTTCCTCGCCTCACTTCTCGCAGCGGCGACGGTAAGCGTGGCGGGCGTCATCGGATTCGTCGGGCTCGTCGTTCCGCACGCCGTGCGGATATTGTGGGGCAGTGGACACCGCGGCCTGATTCCCACGAGCTTCCTGGCCGGAGGCGCGGCCCTCCTGATCGTCGATACGGCCGCACGGGCCATCGGCGGACCCGTCGAGATCCCGATCGGTGCAATCACTGCGTTCCTGGGTGTGCCCTTCTTCCTCGTCCTGCTCCGAAAGCGTGGCTCCGCATGAGCTTCCGCGTCCGCGGCCTCCGCGTCCGCTACGATCCCTCCGCGGAGCCGGCGCTCTCGGAGGTCAGCCTCGCGTTCGAGCCCGGCGTCCACACGACCGTGCTCGGTCCGAACGGGGCGGGGAAGAGCACGCTCCTGCGCGCTCTTCTCGGCCTCGTGCGACCGGAGGCGGGCGAAGTGCTGTTCGAAGGGCGGCCGACCGCCGACTGGCCGCGCCGGAAGCTCGCTCGCCGCGTCG
>JARRPA010000136.1:0-5227 GCA_037383305.1 Gemmatimonadota bacterium
GAGAAGGAAAAGGGCTCCTGAATCCCGTGTGTCGATGGAACGGGGAGGCCGACGTGCGAGAGGACTCGGCCGATCGGGTCGGGTCCTCTCGTGCGTCGTACCCTGTCGGCCGGATCCTCCTGCTTCTCGTCGGGGTCGTGACGTCCGGCTGTGCCAGCAGCGTCCGCAGCACCGGCGACCCGGACACTCCTCCGGCCGGACTCGGTGGAGTGTCGGGCGAGACGGCGATCACGCCGACGGCCGCCACGGCGATCGCCGATTCGGCGCGGGCGATCTCCCGGGATCGGAGATGGAGGGCCGGCGGCGCCTTTGTCGACTCGCTGTTCGCAGCGGGAGTGGCGGGCCCCGGCCTGTCCGACGGTGATGCCACGGCGTTCGCCGCGCTCCTTCGCTCACTGGGCGAGGAAGACCGGGCCGCCCGCCTGCTGCTCGAACACCCCTCGGCACTGTCCACGAAAGAAGGCATCGACGAACTGCGAAGCTCCGCGCGCGGGATGTCGCTCGAGGAGCTGGAGAGCCTGGTGCGCGGACTCGCTGTCGTCAGAGTGTCCGATTCCGCGGCCGGCACCATACGCGTCGAATATGCCCGGGCCCTGGCGCTCGCCGGGGAGATCGAAGAATCCGAGAACATCGCCCGGGCTCTTCGCCGGGACGATCTCGACGGTCCGGACAGGGACAGTCGCGATGAGATTCTGGCCGGAGACATCCATCCCCTGTCCGGACCGATCCGCATCGGTGCCGTCCTCCCACTTACGGGTAGATTCTCAGGCGTCGGTGAGGATCTGGGAGATGGTATCCGACTCGCCGTCGAGGAGTGGAACCGCGTCGCCGGACCGGGCGAGAGGGTCGAACTGGTCGTCGTCGACGATCGCTCCGATGTCGCGGCTCCGGGCGAGCTGATCGCGGAGCTCGAAGGCGACAGCGTGGCAGCCGTGATCGGCCCGATCCGCTCGGTTTCCCTCGAACAGGCGGCCCGGTCCCGTTCCACGGCGGCGCTGACGATCGTGAGCCCCACCGCGGCATGGGACTCCGCGGCGGGCCGGCACGCCTTCTCTATCTGGGACCGTGGGCGCCGCGAGAGAGCCATCGGCGAAGCGGTCGGCCAGTGGTTTCCGGAGCGGATGGGGCTGTTCCGACTCGCGGCGCTGTATCCGGACTCCGAGGGTGGCCGTGCCGGTTTCCGTGCCTTCGAGTCCGCGGCTCTTGCCGCCGGCGCGGTGGTCACCGCGGCACGAACGTACGAACCGGATTCCACGACGTTCCAGGAGCCGATCGAGGCGGTCCTCGCGTCGGATCCCGAGGGCGTATTCGTCCTGGCCGACGACGCGAGAACCCTGCTCCAACTCGCTCCGCAACTCTCCTATTTCGGTCTCAGAAGCCGTGTCATAGCCGGAGGCGAGACCTGGTCCGAGCCGGAGGTGCTGCGCAGGCTGGACCCCTCCTTCTCGGATTTCAAGATCGTCGCCACGTTCCTCGACCGGAGCGCAGCCCCCTCCGCGTGGACACGATTCAGGGAGTCGTACGAGCGTGAATTCCGACGCCCCTTACCCGACAACCTCTTTCCAGCCCTCGGCTTCGACGCGGCGAGAGTCGTTACGGAGAGCATCTCCCGAGGCGTATTGGGACGGCCCGGCGCGCTGGCGAGGGCCATCCTGGACACGGGGTCGCTGGACGGAGCGACCGGTAGAATCCGCTGGACGCGTTCGGGACGGCCGGCCCGCGAGGTGGAGGTGAAGATGGTGCGGGATCGGAGCCTCGAATACGCCGACCCGGACGCAATCTCCGAGTGGGCCGAGGAAGCGCGTGCCCAGGAGGAGCTGATGAAGGAAATCGAAGAGGAGGAGGCCAAACGAAAGGCGGCTCGCCAGGGGAGTCAACCGTGAGCACGCGGCAGAAGCTGGAGCGACTGCAGGAGCTTCGAAGACAGACTCTCGAGGGCGGAGGCCCCGAGCGGATGCAGCGTCAACACGAACGCGGCAAGCTCGGCGCGCGTGAAAGGCTCGACGTGCTCCTGGACCCGGGGAGTTTCGTGGAACTCGACAGGTTCGTGGAGCACCGTTCGTCGGACTTCGGCCTGGATCGGCGACGGATTCCGGGCGACGGTGTCGTGACCGGCTATGGGAAGGTGAACGGTCGCACCGTCTACGTGTTCAGTCAGGATTTCACGGTGTTCGGGGGTTCGCTCTCCGAGGCGCATGCCGAGAAGATCTGCAAGGTCGTGGACCTGGCCCTGCGCACCGGAGGTCCGGTAATCGGCCTGAACGACTCGGGCGGCGCGCGGATACAGGAGGGGGTCGCCTCTCTGGGCGGCTACGCCGAGCTCTTCTGGCGGAACACGATGGCCTCGGGTGTCGTTCCTCAGATCAGTGCGATTCTCGGTCCGTGTGCGGGCGGAGCGGTGTACTCGCCGGCGATCACGGACTTCATCTTCATGGTCCAGGGGGTCAGTCACATGTTCGTGACCGGACCCAATGTCGTGAAAACGGTGACGCACGAGGAAGTCAGTTTTGAGGAGCTCGGGGGAGCCCGTGTGCACGCCACCACCTCCGGCGTCGCCCACTTTTCGAGGGCGACCGAGATCGAATGCCTTCAGTCGATCCGAGATCTCCTCTCGTATCTGCCGTCCAACAATGCCGAGCCGCCGCCGCGAAAGCCGACGGAGGATCCGGTCGATCGGGCGGACGAGGAGCTGCTGGGGATCATCCCCGACCTGCCGACCCAGCCTTACGACATGCACGACGTCATCTGGCGGATCGTCGACGAGGGCGAATTTCTGGAGGTCCACGAAGGGTGGGCGGGGAATCTGATCACCGGATTCGCTCGCCTCGGAGGTCGCTCGGTGGGCCTCATCGCGAATCAGCCCGCCGTGCTGGCGGGAGTGCTGGACATGGATGCAAGCCGGAAAGGCGCGCGATTCGTCCGCTTCTGCGATGCTTTCAACATTCCGCTCGTCACCTTCGAAGACGTGCCGGGATTCCTGCCCGGCGTAGCACAGGAGCACGGCGGAATCATCGTCCACGGCGCCAAGCTCCTCTTCGCGTACTGCGAAGCGACCGTTCCAAAACTGACGGTCATCACCCGGAAGGCCTATGGCGGTGCATACGACGTCATGTCCTCGAAGCACATCCGCGGAGACCTGAACCTGGCCTGGCCGACGGCGGAGATTGCCGTGATGGGCCCGAAGGGAGCGGTCGAGATCCTGTACCGGCGCGAGATCGCCGAAGCGGCAGATCCCGAAGCGCGTGCCGTGGAGCTCGAAGCGGAATTTCGCGAGACCTTCGCCCACCCGTACCTGGCCGCGCGGCGCGGTTACCTGGACGACGTGATCGATCCGCGCGAGACCCGCGCGAGACTGATATCCGGGCTCGAAATGCTCGCGGAGAAGCGGGACCGAAATCCGCCGCGCAAGCACGGAAACATCCCGCTGTGATCAGTCGTCGCCGGGCGTGTATCTGATGCCGGGATACCACTGGCTGCCCGATCGTCTCAAGGTGAAGGCACAGGCGAGACGGGGTCTTCGAGATCGACGGAGCCTCCAGCGGTCCATCCCGGGTTTCGAGTCCGATCCGATGCCGCGCGACCCGGAATTCGAGAAGCTGTTCGCCGAGGTGCCGGCCCGATTGAGTGACTACATTCAGGCCACGGGGACCGACGGGGTCATGGCGGCCTCGACCGAATTGTGCCGTTTCCTCCTGCGGTGGTGTGATCTGCGCCGCCCGTCCCGACTCGTGGACCTCGGATCGGGGATCACCTCGTGGACGCTCCGGGCGTGGAGGGACCGGTGCAGTCCGGACAGCACGGTGATCTCGGTGGACGATGACGCGGACTGGCTCGCGCGGTCCCGAGACTACTCCGACAGCGCAGGAACCGGAGATCGCGGCTTCCTGCTGTGGGATGAGTTCATCGAACGGCAGGCCGGGGAGTCCTTCGATCTCGTCGTGCACGATTTCGGCAGCGTGCGAGAACGAGCGCGGAAGATGGGCGAGGCTTTCCGTCTCGTTGCGCCGGGCGGAGCGATCATCTGTGACGACATTCATAAGGCGCGCATCTGGAGAGCGGCCCGCGACACCATGAGACGCTCCGGTCTGCCGGGATGGAGTCTGCGAGAGGAGACTCTGGACTCGATCGGCAGGTTCGCCCTGCTATCCGTCCGGCCTCCGATCCGACCGTGACCGCGGACCTCCGGAGGAACGATGTTCGACAAGATCCTGATCGCGAATCGAGGTGAGATCGCACTACGTATCGTGCGAGCATGTCAAGAATTAGGAGTAAGAGCAGTCGCCGTATATTCGGAGCCGGACGAGTTCTCCCCCCACGTGCTCACCGCGGAAGAGGCAGTTCCGATCGGCCCCGCACCGGCCGCCGAGAGTTACCTGGACATCGATCGACTTCTGGATGCAGCTCGACGATCGAAGGCGCAGGCCGTTCACCCCGGCTACGGTTTTCTGGCCGAAAACCCGGAATTCGCGCGTCGGGTGGAGGAGGAGGGCCTGACGTTCATCGGGCCGTCGTCGTCGGCGATCGTGGCCATGGGCGACAAGACGGAAGCTCGTCGTCGAATGCTCTCGGCAGGGGTTCCGGTCGTTCCCGGCAGCGAGGGTCCGATCGGGACGGTGGAGCAGGCGAAGTCGGAAGCCATGCGCATCGGGTTTCCGGTTCTGTTGAAAGCGGCAGCGGGCGGTGGAGGCAAAGGGATGCGAGTCGTGGACGGCGCGGCCGATCTCGAACGGGCCTTCGAGGCCGCCACCCGAGAAGCCGGTCAGGCGTTTGGCGACCCGCGCGTCTACATGGAGCGATTTCTGGCTCGACCTCGCCACATAGAGATTCAGATCCTCGCGGACGGGAACGGCCGGACGATCCACCTGGGGGAACGGGAGTGCTCGATTCAGCGTCGACATCAGAAGCTGATCGAGGAATCGCCGTCGCCCGCGATCAATCCGGAACTGCGCGAGAGAATGGGCGACGTCGCGGTGTCGGCCGCGCAGGCGGTCGACTACGTGGGCGCGGGAACCGTGGAATTTCTGTTCGAGGACGGCGAGTTCTTCTTTCTCGAGATGAACACCCGAATCCAGGTGGAGCACCCCGTGACCGAACTGGTTACCGGTGTGGATCTGGTGAGGTGGCAGATCCGGATCGCCGCCGGCGCAACTCTGGAAATCGAGCCATCGCCGGAGTGGCCCGTGGGTCACGCGATCGAGTGCCGGATCAGCGGAGAGGACCCGTTCTC
>JARRPA010000137.1:0-7220 GCA_037383305.1 Gemmatimonadota bacterium
GCAGTGGCAGTTCGACAATCCCTATCTCGAGGCCCAGCAGCTGAGCTCCGACCTGCTGGAGACCGAGGGCATCCCGGCATCGGACTTTCAGCGGGTGACGCTGAGCGTCGATGAGAACAAGCTGGCCTCCTGGTTCGGGCGTGCGAATTACACCTTCCTGGACCGCTACACGCTGACCGCCAGCATCCGGGCGGATGAATCCTCCCGGTTCGGCGAAGAGAATCGCTGGGGTTACTTCCCGTCCTTCGCGGCCGCATGGAGAATCTCCGAGGAAGACTTCATGGACGGAGACACCTTCTCCGACCTGCGGCTCCGGGCGTCCTGGGGTAAGAACGGAAACCAGGCGTTCCCGAACTACCAGCAGTACAAGACCTACGTATTCGGCGAGAACACCGCGCAGACACAGTTCGGCGACGGGTATGTGCCGACGATCCGTCCCAGCGCGGTGGACCCGAACATCAAGTGGGAGGAAACGAGCTCCTGGAACGTGGGGCTCGACTTCGGATTCAACAACAACCGGTACTGGGGTTCGATCGAGTACTACGACAAGTCGACGAAGGACCTGATCTTCGACGTGATCGTGGCCGGGGGGACCAACCTCTCGAACGTCGTCACCACGAACGTCGGCGAGATGAAGAACAAGGGCTTCGAGCTCACGCTGAATGCCGGGCTCGTCCAGGCTCCGCCCGAGGGATTCTCCTGGGACGCGAACTTCAACTTCGCCTACAACGACAACGAACTGATCAAGATCAACCCGTTTGCCGGCGGCAGCGAGCGAATCCTCGCCGGGGAAGCGATCTCGGGCGGTGTCGGAAGCTTCATCCAGGTGCTCGAGCCCGGGCAGGCTGTCAATTCCTTCTTCGTGTACGAGCATATCCTCGGCGCCGACGGACTGCCGATCTATGCGGACACGAACGGCGATGGGACCATCAACGAGCAGGACCTGTACGTCGACAGGAACGGCGACGGCACCATCAATCAGGATGATCGGGCCGCCTACAAGAGCCCGGCACCTGACTGGATCCTCGGCCACACCTCCTTGATGCGGTGGGGCAGCTTCGATCTCAGCTTCACGCTCCTCGCGAACATCGGGAACTACGTGTACAACAACGTCGCGTCGAGCACCGGCTTCTACGATCAGCTGAGAGATGCCGAGGCGCCGAACAACCTCCATACTTCCGTGCTCGAGACCGGGTTCCAGGGTCCGCAGTACTTCTCGGACTACTACGTGGAGGACGCCAGCTTCCTGCGGATGCAGAACATCGAGGTGGGGTACACCTTCGGGAACTGGCTGAACGGGATTCGCGTATATGGGGTCGTGCAGAACGCGTTCACGATCACGGGCTACAGCGGAGTCGACCCGACGGCATCTACGAACGGAATCGACAACAATCGCTATCCCCGGACGCGGACGTTCGTCGGCGGCCTCAGCGTGACCTTCTGACGAACGCACGGCGACGATCGAGGACTCAGAACAACGGATGACGAAATGACGACCAGAATCCGGAACCTAATGACACTGTGCGGTGCTCTCGCCGTGCTCGGGGGCGTGGCCGCCTGCGACGTCACCACTGAGCCGAAGAGCACGGTGACGGACGCCAACATCTTCAACGACTCTCAGTCCTACAAAGCCCTGCTGGCGAAGCTTTACGCCGGCCTGGCCGTGACGGGCCAGGTGGGGCCGGACGGAAATTCCGACTTCCAGCGGTTGGACGAGGGCTTCAGTCATTACGGCCGCCAGTTGTGGCAGCTGCAGGAGCTTCCGACCGATGAGGCAGTGATCGCCTGGAACGACGCGGGCCTGCCCGAGCTCAGCACGATGGGCTGGGCCTCGTCGAACCAGTTCGTGCAGATGATGTACTCGCGGATCTACTACCAGGTATCGCTGGCGAACGAGTTCCTTCGCGAGTCGACGCCGGAAAAACTCACGGAGCGCGGCCAGGAGAGCCTCATTCCGGAGGTCCAGCAGTATCGAGCCGAAGCCCGATTCCTGAGGGCGCTCAGCTATTGGCACGGGATCGACCTCTTCGGCGACATTCCGCTCGTGGACGAGTCCTTCCCGCTCGGCTCGACGCCCCCGGAGCAGAGCACTCGGCAGGATATCTACAACTTCGTCGTCAACGAACTGAACGAGATCCGGAACGACCTGCCGCCGTCGGGAGCGGGCGAATACGGCCGGGCCGATCAGGGAGCGGCTTCGATGCTGCTCGCGAAGCTCTACATGAACGCCGGCGTGTACGTCGGATCCGATGCGTATGCGAGCGCACTGCCCGAGATCGAGAACGTGATCGCCGGGTACCAGCTGGAGCCCGACTTCTGGACGAATTTCCGGGCCGACAACGGCAGTTCTCGTGAGATCGTCTTCGCGGTACCGCAGGACGGGGAAAACACGCGGACGTGGGGAGGGACCACTTTCCTCGTGCACGCAGGGGTCGGCGGCGACATGAACGCGGCCGACTGGGGCATCGACGGCGGCTGGTGGGGTCTTCGCACCACGCCCGAGTTCGTGAACCTGTTCCCGGGCGGCGCCGAGACCACCGACGGCCGGGTCGATTTCTGGACGCAGGGGCACACCCTCGAAGTCGGCTCGATCACGGACTTCTTCAGCGGCTATCCGGCGCCCAAGTACACGAACCTAAACTCGGCCGGTGCTCAGGGATCGAATCCCACTTTCCCGGACACCGATTATCCGCTGTTCCGTCTGGCCGACGCCTATCTGATGTATGCCGAAGTGGCCGTCCGCGGCGGTGGCGGGAGCGTGCCGCAGGCCGTGGCGTACGTGAACGCTCTTCGGGAGCGTGCCTACGGCGGACCGGGACAGAACATCACGGAAGCCGATCTCACACTCGACTTCATCCTCGATGAGCGGGCCCGCGAGCTGTACTGGGAGGGCCATCGTCGCACCGATCTGATCCGGTTCGGCGTCTTCACCGGCGGCGACAAGCTCTGGTCGTGGAAGGGGAACGTCCAGGCGGGTCAGGCCACGCCGGATCATCTCAACCTGTATCCGATTCCCTCCTCGGAGATCCTGGCGAATCCGAACCTGGCGCAGAATCCCGGCTACTGATCTGGCGAGGTGCCGGAATCAGCCGGACGGATTTCCAACCATCAGCCCGGTCGCCCGACGGCGGCCGGGCTGATGCACATCCCGGCTACGGCAGGTAGCGGTCGCGCGGCGCAGCTTCCGCTGGATATGATTCGCAGCCGGTTTCGACGCATGGCACCCGGGGATCGATTCGAGGCTCATGGATGAACTGACAGCACTCGCCGCCCTCGCCCGGCGGATGGGCGTATACACCGAGTACGTGGACGGCCTGCACCGGCCCGTGAAGGTGGAGACCGAGACGCTCGTTCGTGTGTGCGCGGCGCTGGGCGCCGATCTGGAAGGCCCCGGCGACGCGCCGGAGGCTCTACGGGCGCTGGACGCCGCCGAGCGGGGCTTGCTGCCCCCGGTGCTGGTCGCCTGGGACGGCGTGTTGCCACCGCTGGGGCCGGGTGATCGGACTGTCGCTCGCGCCGAGGTCGCCCTCGAGTCAGGCGGCGTCGTACCGCTCACTCCGGAGGGCCCCCGACTCGGGGAGATCCCCGCGCTGCCGCCCGGTTATCACGCCCTGGTGATCGAGCGTTCCGGGGTCCACGAGCGGAGCACCGTGATCTCCGCGCCGGTTCGCGCCTGGCGACGTCCAGGATCGCAGCGAAGCTGGGGCTTCGCCGCTCAGCTCGCCGCGCTTCGCTCGTCCCGCAGCCGTTCAGTGGGAGACCTGCGCGATCTCGAGTCCACCTGCCGCTGGGTCGGCGGGCACGGAGGCGATCTCGTGATGGTGCTTCCGCTGCTGCCGACGTTCAATGCGGAACCCGCCGAGCCGAGCCCGTATTCACCGGTCAGCCGCCTGTTCTGGTCGGAGCTGATACTCGACCTGGGGGCCGATCACCGGCCCAGTCAGGCGCCTGCACGGCTCGATGTAACCCGCGCCGCTGCGGAAGTCCGTACCGCCCTCTCCGGGCGCAGCCGGGAGGGGCTCCCCGGTCCGGATTCCGAACTTTCACGCTATGCGCGATTCCGTGGTGCCCAGGCACGACTCGGACGGAACTGGAGGGAGTGGCCCGCGGAGGCCCGGGACGGCCAGCTGTCGGAGCATGACGTCGACCCGGACGAGGAGCGCTTCCATCTTCTCGCGCAGCTGCTGGTCCGCCGTCAACTGGGCGAGCTGCGGGAAGGTCTGGATCGCGACGGAATGCGCCTCGGACTCGACCTCGCGGTGGGGGTGCACCCGGATGGATACGACACCTGGTCGCGGCAGAAGCTTTTCGCGCCGGGGATGTCGGTGGGCGCTCCGCCCGACGGGGGCTTTCCGAGCGGCCAGGATTGGGGATTCCCGCCCGTTCACCCGGAGATGTCTCGCAGGGAAGGGCACGCATATCTCGCCGCTTCGATCGGCCACCAGATGGCGCTCGCCGGCGTGCTGCGGGTGGATCACGTGATGGCGTGGACGAGGCTCTACTGGATTCCCCATGGCCTGGGCAAACACCAGGGAACGTACGTTACGTATCCGGCCGACGAGCTTTTCGCCGTGCTCTGCCTCGAGTCGCACCGTTCCCGATGCGAAGTGGTCGGCGAGAATCTCGGCACGGTGCCGCCGGAGATCGACGAAGCCCTTCCCCGGCACGGGATCCGGGGAATGTACCTGGCCCAGTTCGAGGCGACCGGTGAGGGAGAAGTCGCTCCGCCTTCCGGTTCGGAGATGGCGATGGTGGGAACGCACGACACGCCACCGTTCGCCGGCTGGATCGAGGGAACGGACATCGGGGAGCGCGTCCACTACGAGTTGCTCGCCCCCGACGAGGAGCAGCCTGTGCGCGAGGAGCGGCAGCGCGCCGTGCAGAGGCTGGCGGGTCACCTCGACTGCAGTCCCGACGACCGACGCGAGTATCTCGTGCGTCTGCTGACGTGGCTCGGCGCTTCCGATAGCCCGCTCCTCGTGGGCTGGATCGAGGACCTGTGGCTCGAGCCGGTGGGGGTGAACCTCCCGGGAACGCCGTCTTCGAAACGACCGAACTGGCAGCGACCGATGCGACGGCTGCTGGACGACGTGTTCACCGATTCGCAGATCGAGCGAACCGTACTTCGCCTCAGCGAGAGCCGCGCGTCGGAGCGCGAGCGCAGGTCACGAGGGTCCTGCTCGGCCTTGGCTCGCTCTGCGAGGATGTCCTTGAGCTTGCGGTCACGGGTCTCCTGGTGCAGCCGGTCGTGGGCTACCTCAGTGACCGGACCTGGAACCGGCTCGGGCGGCGGCGTCCCTACTTCCTCGTCGGCGCCGTTCTCGCTTCCCTCGCGCTCGTCGCGATGCCCAATTCCCCGGCCCTGTGGGTGGCGGCGGGCATGCTCTGGATCATGGACGCCTCGATCAACATCTCGATGGAACCGTTCCGCGCCTTCGTCGGCGATAACCTGCCGTCCGAGCAGCGCACGACGGGATTCGCGATGCAGAGCTTCTTCATCGGGACCGGCGCGGTGGTGGCTTCGATGCTCCCCTGGATTCTGACGGGCTGGTTCGGAGTCAGCAACGAGGCGCCCGCCGGCGTGATTCCCGACTCGGTGCGCTGGTCGTTCTATCTCGGGGCCGCCGTCTTCTTTCTGGCCGTGCTCTGGACGGTTCTTCGCTCGAAGGAGTACGCGCCCGAGGAGATGGCCGCCTTCGAGGAAAACCAGGAGCGGGAGGAATTCGCCGGGGCCGCCAGATCGGAAGCGGAATTCGCGACGAACGGGATTCGCCAGATGCGGCTCGGCGCGGGGCTGTTCATCATCGGCGCCCTCGCCTCCGCCTGGCTGACGGGAGCGGGCCTCTACCAGGTGATGATCCTATCGGCGGGTGTGGTGTTCGTGGGCCTGCTGCTGGTGCTCTCGGGGTGGATGCAGCACGGGGGACGGCACGACAACGGGTTCGTGACGATCATGAACGACTTCCAGGACATGCCGGCCACGATGAAACAGCTCGCGTGGGTGCAGTTCTTCTCGTGGTTCGCCCTGTTCGCGATGTGGATCTACACGACCGCCGCAGTGACCAGTCACATCTACGGTACCACGGACCCCACCTCCGCCCTGTACAACGAGGGGGCGAACTGGGTAGGCGTGGCCTTCGCCGCCTACAATGGCGTGGCGGCGATCGTCGCGTTCGCGATCCCGGTGCTGGCCCGGCGGACGAGCCGCAAGATCGCGCACGTCGTCTGTCTTCTCTGCGGCGCGGTGGGCCTGCTGTCGGTGTTCGCGATCGGCGATCCTCGTCTTCTGCTCGGCTCGATGGTGGGGATCGGGATCGCGTGGGCGAGCATTCTCTCGATGCCGTACGCGATCCTCACCGGCTCGCTGCCTCCCTCGAAACTGGGGTACTACATGGGCGTGTTCAACTTCTTCATCGTCATCCCCCAGATCGTGGCGGCGGCGATCCTGGGCTTCGTCGTCGGTCGGTTCTTCGGCGGCGAGGCGATCTATGCGCTGCTGATCGGGGGAATCTCGTTCGTCGTCGCCGCGCTGCTCACCTTCCGGGTGAACGATGTGGACGACGTGGCGGCCGCGCTCTCGACCTGAACCCTTCCGGACCCGATTCATGAAGATCACCGACCGTCGAATGACCCGGCATTCCTCGAGGCTGCGAGTCTGCCGTGTCGCGATCATGGTCGCGACCGCCGGTCTCACGGTCGCGGCCTGCAGTTCGAAGAACGTCGAGCCGCAGCCGTCCCGTCCGGTCAGCCTGCAGGCCCTGACCTCCGATCCCGCGGCCTTCTGGAATTCCGCGACCGTCTATTTCCTTCTCACCGATCGGTTCGCCAATGGCGATCCTTCGAACGACCACGCGCTGGGCCGACGGCAGGATGGCGCGGTGCTTCGGAGCTACATGGGGGGAGACCTGAAGGGTGTGCTGGCAAAGCTGGAGGAAGGTTGGTTCGACTCTCTCGGCGTGACGGCGATCTGGATGACCCCGTTCCAGGAGCAGATCGTCGGGAGCGTGGACGAGGGCACCGGGAAGACCTACGCCTTCCACGGCTACTGGACGAAAGACTGGACGGCGGTCGAGCCGGCACTCGGCACGCCGGAAGACCTTCGGGCGCTGGTGGACGCGGCCCATGCGAGGGGGATCCGAGTGATCCTGGACGCGATCATCAACCACACCGGTCCCGTCACACCCCTCGATCCGCGCTGGCCGGACGAATGGGTGCGCCCG
>JARRPA010000138.1:0-5203 GCA_037383305.1 Gemmatimonadota bacterium
CGGCCCCGGCGTCGTTGTTCTTGCTGACCGCTCCGTAGATCGAGGACGACGCGTCGATCGTGGCCCTGGTGCGACAGCGGGGCGGTGGTGCATGGGCGGCAGGGGTCGCGGTCGGACTCGCCGACATCGTGGGGCGAAGGCGGGGTCGGACCTTTCTTGCGAACACGGTGCCCGGCGCGACCGAACTCGACGGACTGATGGAGGCAGTCGGTCAGCCCGGGTTGACTCGTGCGCTCTCCGGCGAGCTGGCGGTGTCGGAGATCGCCCGCTCGGCTCCACAGCAGTCGTTCGCGTTCCTGCCCGCCGGAGAGCCCGCTCTGTCACTCCCGAAATTGCGGGAGATTCCGGCCTTCCACGCTCTCCTCCGGAGGGTGTCCGAGCGCGGGGGAACCCTGCTGCTGTACGTGGCGGAGGAGGACCTCGAGGAGACGCCGCCGGGCCCCGACAACGATCTGCCGGCAGACGGCTGTATCGCGATCGGGGAGATCGAGGATCTCGCGCTCATCGTAGGCGCCCCGCTCCTCGCGCGGGTCGATCGACCGTCCGGAGATCGGTCGGCGGCTGACGAAGAGCCGGACGATTCGACCTTCCTGCCTGAAGGCTTCGATGCTGACGGTGCCGGCCGGGCTTCGCCGGCAGCTGCCGGGAGTGAGCCGGAGAGGGCGAAAGCCGAGGCTCGCCGTGTGCCGGCTTGGGCTCCGTGGTTGGGGGTAGCCGCCGGACTGCTTCTCGCATGGTTCGCCTGGGGATCGATCGTTCGATCGGGTCCCGGCTCGACGACCGGACCGGGAGCGTCGGAGCTCCCGGCGGAATCCGAGGACGTTCCGGAGCTGGTTGCCGACGGCGCGGAGAGCGCTGCCGCGGAGAACGGCTCAGGCGATGCGACGGAGGCCGAAACGGGAAGTGTCGCCGCCACGCTCGCGGCCTTCGCGGGACCCGAGCTTCCTTACTCCGTGCTGGTGGCGAGCTTCGTCCGGCCCGAAGATGCGGAACGGCACCTTCGAGACCTCGACGAGGATGCCGCTCTCTTTCTCGTCGCACCGACGCCGATCCGCGAGCGCACCTATTATCGCATCTTCGCCGGAGCGCTCGAGGACCGGGTGACCGCCGAGGCGCTGATGCGGGCGCTCGTCGACGCCGGCCTGAAGGAGGAGTTTCGGGGCTGGGACATCAGGCCGGTGCGCTTCGCTTTCGACCTCGGCACCTATCCCGATATCCGATCGGCCGATCGACGGATCGGGCAGCTCTCCGACCTCGGAATCGCCGCGTATCGGCTCGCCGACGGCATCGACGAGCCCCGATCCTGGCGGGTGTACTCCGGCGCCTTCGAGACCGAAGAGGCCGCCGTGGAGTGCGGCCGGATTCTGACGGAGGCCGGAGAGTCCGCGAACCTGGTTCCCCGGACTGGAAGGCCGCGTTGAAGATCCGCTCGCTGACCCTCGATGGCTTCAAGTCCTTCGCCGATCGCACGAAGGTGGAGTTCCACGGCGGAATCACCGCGGTCGTGGGTCCTAACGGGTGCGGAAAATCGAATATCTCCGACGCACTGCGCTGGGTTCTCGGCGAGCAGCGGCCGTCGGCGATCCGGGGCAGCCGCATGGAGGAGGCGATCTTCCAGGGTACCTCGAAGCGAAAGCCGATTCATCGGGCCGAGGTGACGCTGCAACTGTCCAACGAGGACGGTGTTCTGCCCGTCGCGTATCCGCTGGTCGAAATCGGCCGGACCGTACTTCGGGGCGGGGAGAGCATCTACGCTCTCAACGATCAGACGGTTCGCCTCAAGGACATCCACGACCTCTGCCGGGATACGGGACTCGGCGCGAACGCGTACTCGATCATCGAGGGACGGATGATCGATGCGATCCTCAGCGACCGGGCCGAAGAGCGTCGATCTCTGTTCGAAGAAGCGGCGGAAGTCGGGCGGTACAAGGATCGCCGTCGTACCGCACTCCGAAGACTCGAGCAGGCAGAACTGGATCTCCGGCGGCTGGAGGACGTGATCGGCGAGGTCGGCTCCAAGGTCCGGTCGCTGGCGCGCCAGCGCGGTAGGGCCCGGAGATACGGGGAGCTTCGAGATCGCCGTCTGGATCTCGAGGTGGCCGTGGCGGACGCTCGACTGCGCGAGATCGAGGAGCGACTGGGCGAGGTGGATCGGGGACTGGAGGAGTCACGCCGTCTCCAGCCGGAGTTGACGGCCGCCCTCGCCACGAAGGAGACGGAGCACGAAGCGCTTCGAATGGCTCTGGTGGAGGCCGAGCGGGAACGCAGTGCGCGTGTGGCGCGTCGGGAGGAGGTGCGGGGGCGGCTCGAGGAGCTGGAAAGGCACCGGCTGCTCACGGACGAGAGGATTACGGCGGGAAGGAACAGGATCGAAGCCATTCGTTTCGAGCGGGAGAGCCTCGAGGAGCGCCGGGAGGCACTGGAGACGGAGCTCGAAGAAGCCAGGGTCGCAGCGGGCGCGACGGAGGGGGAACTGACGTCGCTCCGGGCGGAGGAGTCGGAGCTCGCGACGGCCGTGGAGAAACTCAGACAGACTCGTGTCGCGATGGAACGCGAAGAGGCGAGTTTCCGAGAAAAGCTCGCTGCGGCGATTTCGGAGATCGGTTCCGTGGGTGCGGCCGGCGAGGCGCTCCGGGAACGCAACCGGGAACGGCGCCGGGAACTCGAGCGCAAAGTCGCTGAGCTGGATGTCACGGAACGCTCGGCGGGGTCACTGGCCGGAACCCTCGACGAGCAGACCCGTGAAGCCTCGGAGGCGGAGTCCGTACGCTCCGCCCTGGAGACGCGTCTCGGAAAGACGCGCGTCGCGGAGCGGGAGATCCGCGAGCGGATCGAGGAGCTGCGAAGCCGGATCACGGCGGCGGAGGATGATCTCGCTTCGATAACCGCACGAGCCGGAGCACTCGAGTCGATGATCAGCTCCGGCCGGGATCTGCCGGCGATCGTTTCGCGTCTGGTCGCCGATCCCGAAGCGTCCCGCGGCGTGCGGGGCGTTCTCGCCGAGTTTCTCACCGTGCCTCCGGAAGAAGCGGCCGCCGTCGAATCCTGCCTCGGCCCCTTGCTGCACGGGGTGGTGGTGGAGGACTGGAACGCGGTGCAGCAGATCCGAAGCTGGCTGCAGGGACAGGGCGAAGGAGAAGGTATCGTCATCTTCCCGATGGACCCGGGTCCCCGGCCTGCCCGGGAACGTACCTCCGGCGGACTGGCGGACCGGATCGAGGCACACGGAGCGGGAGCGGAATGGGCCCGTGCGCTCCTGGCGGGAGTGGCGGCCGGCGAGCGCGAATTCGTGCCGGGTTCCGCGCCCTGGGTATTGCCGGACGGCAGCGGGCAGGACGCGCTCGGCGTCGTCCGGCTCGGTCAGCCCGCCGGAGGCCGGGGCGTGCTGCGGCGACGAACCGAGCTGGAAGAGTTGGCGAAGCGCCGGCAGGCGCTCGAGAGCGAACTCGCGGAGCTGCGAGGGACGCGTGAGAAGCTGGCGGCCGAGGCCGCCGAGATGACCGAAACGGCCGCTGGCACCGAGCGGGAACTGGAACTCGCGGCCACCGATGCCCGGCGACGTGAGGCCCTGCGGGCCGCCACGGCGGACCGGTTGGAGCGGACGCATGCGCATCGCAGCGAGCTGGAAGCTCGAATCGCCGAATTGCGGCAGAGTCTTGCGGACGAGGATCCCGCACGCGAGCGGGAAATCGAGACGCTGGAGGCGCTCGAGGCACAGCGGGCCACTCTGGAATCCGGACTGGCGGAGCTCCGATCGTCCCTGGTCGGCGCGACGGAGAGCTGGGAAGCCGAAGCTTCCTCTCTGCAGCGCAGCCGGCTGGAAATCGCGAGAAGCGAGGCTCGTGTGGCGGCGGCGCACGACCGTGCCCGGCGCGGCGAGGAGGCGATGGCAGAGATCGAGCAGCGAGTCGAGCGACTGGTCCGGGAACGCGAAGAGCTCGTCAACGCCATCCAGCAGGGACAGCAGGAACTCGGCGGAAGCGAGGAGATTCTGCAGGGCCTGTTCGAAGAGCGGGCCGAGCTGGACGAACAGCTCCGCGCGGCCCAGGAGCAGCTCGACGAGGACCGCGAAGAGGTGGCACGGCGCGAGAGCGAGTTGAGGGATCTGCGGCAGAGAGAACGGGCGGGCAGCGAGCGGCTGCATGAGCTCGAGCTCGAATCGACTCGAATTCGAGGGCTTCGCGCGACGATTCGGGAGCGACTGGAAGCGGAGTGGGAAGAGGAATTCGAATCGCTGCTCACGCGTACCGAACGGCCCGATTCCGGTGAGCCGGAGGACTGGGCCCGGGAGCTCGAGAGCATCCGGCAGAAGCTGACGACGATCGGGCCCGTGAATCTGCTCGCGGCAGCGGAACACGACGAAGAGAAGGAGCGTCTCGACTTTCTCGAGGAGCAGAAGAAGGACCTGGAGTCCGCTCGATCCGACCTGCTCGACTCGATTCAGCGGATCAATGCCGCGGCTTCCTCCGCTTTCGAACAGGTGTTCGAGCAGGTACGCGACAATTTCCGCCGCATCTTCGTCACGCTGTTCGAAGGGGGCGAGGCGGACGTGTGGCTCGAAGATCCGTCGGATCCGCTCGACTCTCCCATCGAAATCTCGGCGAGTCCGCGCGGGAAGCGCACACAGCGGATCCATCTCCTATCCGGCGGCGAGCGCGCTCTCACGGCCCTGGCACTCCTTTTCGCCATCTACCTGGCGAAGCCCAGTCCATTCTGCGTGATGGACGAGGTGGACGCTCCCCTGGACGAGTCGAACATCGGACGGTTCACCGCGATGCTCGAACGGTTCAAGGACGATACGCAGTTCATCGTAATCACCCACAACGCCCGGACGATCGAGGCCGCCGACCACGTCTACGGCGTGACCATGCAGGAGCCCGGCGTGAGCACGCTCGTGGCGCTCGAACTCAAGGATCTCCCGCGAGGGCAGGTGGCCTGATCGTTACGGTGCAGCCCGAGCCGATCGCCGCCCGCTTCGTGGTCGTGGGCTGCGGAACGGTCGTGCCCGAAGCGGATCGCGGCAGTTCCGCGTACTGGTTGGAATCCGGAAGACTCAAGGTCTTGCTCGATTGCGGGCCGGGCGCGCTGCGGGCGATGGCGCGGCTCGGCCTGCCCTGGCACTCCATCACCGACCTGGTGCTGACCCATTTCCACGCCGATCACACCGGAGCGATTCCGGGCCTCATGTTCTCGCTGACCTGGG
>JARRPA010000139.1:0-5197 GCA_037383305.1 Gemmatimonadota bacterium
CACTCGCGAGGCCAGGCCGACGATTGGCAGTTCGGAGATGACGGTGGTTACCGAAGCGGGATCGTCCGTCGTTTCGAGAACGTATCCGTGGCCGGAGTGCGGAATCGTCCGATTGGATAAGAGCATGCCGACCGAGATTGGCTTGAACAGCCCGTTCGAGTATACGATCTCGCTGGAAAACCTGACGCAGACGACACTGAACGGTATCGTAGTCAACGAGGAGTTGCCCACTCATTTCAAATTCCAGGGTGCCTCGCCGCCGCCGGACGAGGAGCGCCGGGCCGCGATCCTCGACAGCCGGGTGAAGGGCACGCGGCTCATCGCCGAAGCCCTGGGTCGACTCGAACGACCTCCCGAGGCTCTCATCTGCGCCTCCGCCACCGGCTGGTACGGCGACCGGGGCGACGAACCGCTCGATGAAAGTGCGGATCCGGGAGAGGGTTTTCTCTCGGAGGTATGCCGCGAGTGGGAGGCGGCCGCGAATCCCGCCCGTGCAGCGGGAATCCGGGTCGTGCACCTGCGATTCGGCATGATTCTCTGGCCCGATGGTGGAGCTCTCGAGCGCATGCTGACGCCATTCATGGCGGGAGCGGGCGGTCGATTGGGCTCCGGGCGACAGTTCTGGAGCTGGGTGTCGCTCGACGATGCCGTGGGCGCCATCCTGCACGCGGCCGCCCGCCACGACCTGGAGGGACCGGTCAACGTCGTGGCCCCCGAGTCGATGAGAAATCGGGATTTCACCTCCGTCCTCGGTTCGGTTCTGCACCGCCCGACTCTGGTGCCGGCACCCGCGCCGATTCTCCGCCTGGCCCTCGGGGAGATGGCCGATGAGCTGCTTCTCGCGAGCAGCCGGGTCGTCCCGGGGCGTCTGCAGGCGACGTCATTTCCGTTCCGGGACCCGGAACTCGAGCCTGCTCTGCGCCACATGCTCGGCCGAACGGAGGCAGCGTGACGACCGCGACGGAGAAGACGTCGTCGCAACCCGGCTCGCAGGGCCCGAGCGCCCGGCCCGCGCAACTACGACTCGGTATCTCCTCCTGCCTGCTGGGGCAGGAGGTACGATACGACGGGGGACACAAGCGGGACCGATTCCTGACCGACACGCTCGGCGACTATGTGACCTGGGTGCCCGTATGCCCGGAAGTCGAGATCGGACTCGGCACCCCTCGTCCGACGATTCGTCTCGAAGAGTCATCCGAAGGCGTCCGGCTCGTGATGCCTTCCACCGGTGATGACCTCACGGAGACGATGCGAAGTTACTCGATCGACCGGGTACGGCGACTGGAGAAACACGGTCTCGCCGGGTACGTGCTCAAGAAGGACTCTCCGAGCTGCGGCATGGAGAGGGTCAAGATCCGCGATCGAAACGATGTCCCGGCGCGGACCGGCGTCGGCGTGTATGCGGCGGAGCTGATGCGTCTCGCGCCGGATCTGCCGATCGAAGAGGAAGGTCGACTCAACGATCCGAGACTGCGGGAGAACTTCATCACTCGCATCTTCTCCTACCAGCGCTGGCTGGATCTCGTCGAAGCCGGTCCCACGCGACGGACCCTGATGGAATACCACGCGGCCCACAAGTACGTACTGATGTCGAGAAACCAGTCCGGCATGCGACGGCTGGGCAAGTTGCTGGGCGAAGCGACGAAAGAAAGCTCGGCGGACAGACTGGCGGAAGAGTACCGGACAGGCATGACCCGGGTGATGCGCCGGGTGCCCAACCGGAAGGGGCACACGAACGTGCTCCGGCACATGGCGGGGTACGTGTCCGACGGACTGGACTCCGCCGACCGGGCCGAGCTCACCGAGTCCATCGATCGGTACCACGCCGGCCTGCTCCCGCTGATCGTGCCGGTCACGCTGCTACGGCACTACGTTCGCAAGTTCGACGTGGAGACCTTGCAGAATCAGGTCTATCTCTGGCCGCACCCCCACGAGATGATGTTGTTGAACCACGTCTGAACGACCGGAAAGTGAGCCGCCGCTCAGCGCACCTCGCTCCCCGACGACCCGACCCGGTCATCATCGAAGAACTTGCGGATCCTGAGCCAGTTACGCTCCGCGTCCCGCTCGCCGAGTCGGATCAGTTCGGCCAGGTAGCCGCCCTCGAACATGAGGTAGGACAGGAGATCCGGGCTGGCCACCCTGCGTGATCCCAGTCCGCGGATCAGGTAGCGAAGCGTACGGGGCAGCTCGGACTCGTGACGCGCGGCCATGCGCCCGAGGTCGCTGGACGGGCGGATCACGAGGAAGCGGACCTCCCTCTCCGGTGCCAGCCACTTCTTCTCATCGGGGATTCTCGCGACGATCTCGTTGATCCGTTCCAGCCGTTCCGCGTCGGCATCCAGGTTATCGAGAAATATCGAGTTGAGCATCAGGCCCAGTATCTGTGCCGCGGGAGGATATGCGGCGCTTCCCGATCTCTCGAGCTCTTCGGATCCGTAGCGTGACGAAACCGCCAGAATGCGGTCTGCTCCGAGGAACACGGCCGGGGAGAGCGGGCTGCCCTGGCGGAGGCTTCCATCGCCGAACCACTCTCCATCCACCTGCCGGGCCGGGAAGAAGAGGGGGATCGCCGAGGAGGCCATGACGTGGTCGACCCCGACGTTCGCGGCGACCGATTCCCGGCGACTCCGGGTCCACATGCGCGTCCCCTCCTCCGCCTGCACGAAGGTGACGGTCCGTCCGCTGGTATACGATGTCGCGGAGACCGCGACGGCGTCCAGGCGATCCGCCGCGATGTTCTCCGCGATCCGCTCGGATGAGAGAACTGCGGCGAGGGTGCGCTCCAGAGGAGTTGTGTCCACGAGCCCTCGGACGGCCGGCATGAGTCGCAAGCCTCCGCTCCCCAGGTTCAGGATCACCTTGAGGGCGTTCCCGAGAAGCGAGGCGAAGTCGGCACGGAGGATGTCTTCGGTGGAAAGATCGGACCAGAGGGCGGCGAGTCGGTCCACCGCTTCTGGCCACGGTTCCGGTCGTCCGGCGAGGTAGGCGGCGTTGATGGCCCCCGCCGACACACCGGTGAGGATGGAAATCCGCGCCTCCGGGTACTGCCGCGCGATCCAGCGAAGGACCCCGACCTGGTAGGCTCCTCGAGCTCCTCCGCCCGAGAGGACGATGGCGGTCGCGGGGCCCCGTGCCCCCGGCGAGCGTTCGGTCTCCCGTTTTTCCAACCCGGCTCCCCGTCAGAGCAGTCGTGCGTGCCAGGACTCCGCGGTCCGCCGTTCGAGACGGTTGGCTCGGGCCGAACCGACATCCGTCACCGTCAAATCGAAGACACGGGTATCGGGTCCCACCGTTCCGTCCGACGACATACTCCGGAACCCCTCTCGCGCCACCGACCGAATCCGGCCGTCGGCACCCCTGTACCATATGGGGGCCGAGTCCGTGAGACGAATTCCAAGCTCGTCCTCGAGACTCGCGAGACGGGCCATGAGAGCGTCGATCGAACAACCGGACGCTCCCGTATGACTCTCGTCGAGACCTACGAGCAGGAATCGCTGGTGCCACCAGTCCACGGCGGCCACGAGGTCCGCACGATGGGCGGTCCAGTCGTCCACGAACGCCTGCATGGAGTCCAGCAGTCGCGCAGTCTGCCTCGGCCCGGGCTCCGGTTCGGCGGCGAAGCACCAGACCCGCGCGCTGTCGGGCAGGGAATCGAAGGGTACCTGACTCATGCGAAACTCATTCGTAGCGCAGCGCCTCGATCGGATTCAGTGAGGCCGCGCGCCGGGCCGGCCACAACCCGAAGAAGAGTCCGACCGTGGCCGAGAATGCGACTGCCAGCAGCACGGCCCGCGGAGACACCGCGGTATTCCAGTTCGCGAGCTCGGAGAGGGCGAAGGCCGCTCCGAATCCGAGGCCGATCCCGATCAGGCCTCCGACAAGGCAGAGAACCAGGGCCTCGAACAGGAACTGCCCGAGGACGTTCTTCCGGGTTGCGCCGAGCGCCATCCGGATTCCGATCTCCCGGGTCCGCTCGGTGACCGAGACCAGCATGATGTTCATGATCCCGATTCCGCCCACCAGGAGGCTGACGAGCGCGATCCCGGCGAGGAGGTACGTGAAGGTCTTCGTCGTTTCCTGCTGAGTGCCCATGAGCTCGGCCCGGTCCTGAATCCAGAAGTCGTTCTCTTCGCCCACGCGCAACCGGTGCTCCCGCCGCAGGACTTCCTCTATCTGCGCCATTGCAAGCGTCTGGCTCGCGCCGTCACGGACTTCGGCGTTGAAGGATCCGATCCTCTCCGTACCGAAGAGCCGGAACTGGGCCGTGTAGACCGGAACGAAGATGCGTTCATCCATGTTGAACCAGCTCCAGCCCCCCTTCTCTCCGAGGACTCCGACGACTTCGAACGTCACGTTCCGGATGGAGATATTTTCGCCTACGATCATCTCCGCCGTCGTTCCCAGCACCGCCGGGACGGCTCCACCCAGAACTGCGACGCGACGCCGACCCTCGTTCTCCTGATCGTCGAAGAACCGGCCCACCTCGACTTCGTACTTGTTGACCTCGGGGTAGTTGGGCGTCGTTCCCGTGACACGCAGGCTCGCGTTGCTGCGGCCATACTCGATTTGAGCGTTGGACATCATCTCCGGGGCCACGGCCGCAATGGAGCTGGCCTCGCGTTCCACGGCCAGCGCGTCCTTCACTTCCATCTTCGCATCGCCGCCCCGGGCCCCGCGGAACCAGGCCTGCCCCGGGCGCACCGAAAGAACGTTCGTACCCAGCTGGTCAATCTGGTCCTGAACGGCCCGCTGGGCCCCGGTTCCAAGAGCGACCATCGTGATGACGGCGGCGACGCCGATCACGATGCCGAGCATCGTGAGCAGGCTCCTCAGCTTATTGGCCGCGATGGCCTCGAGGGCCACCCGCATGATCTCCCCGAACAGCATATTCTCTCCCTGTCCTCAGCTGCGGCTGACGCCGGGGATCGAAGTCCGGCTGCGAATCCGCTCGAGGAACTCGGACTGCTGAACGAGCGCCATCGGGACCTGTACGACCGCGTCGCCTTCCTCGAGCCCGCCGAGTATTTCGGTGTATTCCCAGCTGGAAAGGCCGATGCGGATCGGTCTCAGAGTCAACAGACCCTGCTCGTCATCGACGAAGACGAACGCGTCCTTCGGCGCGCTGGGGTCGCCGCGCGAAGCCTGCTCCTGGCTCTCGCGCAACTGCTGGAACATGGCGAACAGCTTCTGCCGC
>JARRPA010000140.1:0-5192 GCA_037383305.1 Gemmatimonadota bacterium
CGGCGATCATCTCATCTCGTCCGGCAGGGCGTGCATCCCCACGTGGGGAAAGCACAGGCCCACGAGAACGCCCATGTCCGGAATGTCGATGTCCGGGAGTGTGCAGGTCGCGGGAAGCGTCCCCGGCTTCGTCTCATCGGAGCAGTCGATGGCCTCGACTCCCTCCTCGCTGAGATCGCAGAGATGAAAGTCGAAGTGTGGGACCAGGTAGGAGGCCGGCGAGTGGCCGCGCGCTTCCCAGTCGACCCCCAGGTGGTCGATCCCGGGACTTTCCCTCGCCTCGGGTGGAAGCGCGATCATCGTCGTGATCCGCCTGACGTCCATTGGAACCTCTCTTCCAGCGGTTCCTACCTCACGCGGCGCCGCAGGATCGGGCGCGCGGAGGATCGCAAATCCACTCGATGGGGCACCTATTGATTATACATAGTGTCAAATCAATATGCTTCCAGTGTAGATGAACCCGCGATATTTGTCAAGTTCACACGACAGTCCGTATAATGAAATCATGACAACCGACTCCGATTCGAGAACGTATCGCAAAGCGGAGCGCGCCCGGCGCGAGCAGGAGACCCGCCTGCGAATCACGGAGGCGGCGGTCGAGCTGCATCGCACCGTCGGGCCGGCAAACACCACCGTGACGGACGTGGCAAAGCTGGCCGGGGTGAGCAGGATGACGGTTTACAATCATTTTCCGACCGATGTCGATCTGTTCGTGGCCTGCTCGACCCACTGGGCGTCTCAGAACCCATTTCCAGATCCGGCACAGTGGGAGACGATGGGTGACCCGCGTGAGCGCCTCGCGAGCGCACTCCAGGAGCTCTACCGCTGGTACCGGCTCAAGGAGGAGATGCTGGCCAAGGTGTTCCGTGATACACCGGTGGTCCCATCTCTGGCTCAGGTTATGGGTTCACTCTGGGGGCCGTACGAGGATGCGTTGGTCCAGACTCTCGCAGCCGGCTGGTCGGCGAACGGGGCCGAGGTGGAGGTACCCGACGACACCGAGCTCGCCGCGGTGCTTCGACTGGTTCTGGACTTCAACACGTGGAGGAGCCTTACCGGGTCAGGACTGGATCACGAAAGTGCCGCCGGGTTGGCCGCCCGGATGGTGTTCGGAGCGGCCGGTACGTAACGGGCGGGAACGACGGCGTATCATCGCGTCGGGACGATCCGGTCCTCGCGTCAGGGCCGGGCGGGATCGGCAGGCTCGCCGAAGTCGATCGCCTTGAGCTGCTCGAGTTCGGATTCGAGGACGCGGAGCTGTCGGCTCAGTTCCTCTTCCCGGTCGAGGAACGCCCTGAACAAGGCGACATCGGGAGCGTGCTCCGTCTCGGGGTACAATTCGAGGAGCTGGTCCAGCAGCGCGCGGGCCCTTCGCGTATCCCGGGGGACGGCGTCGGGGGCGCCCGCCGCGACGGCCGCTCCGTACAGCTCCTGTTCGCTCGGAGGGCGCAACGTGTCGCCCCCGGCGATCGGCGATCGCGGTGTCGAGGATCCGCCGGCCGGCGGGAGGCCTTCCTCCGGTGGTTTTGTCGAGGCACAGCCCGAGATTGCCACGGCCACCAGCAGCACGATCGTTCGAAACCCGACGCGGCGCCGGATCATGCGTCCCCCTCGATCTTCATTTTCGCGCCGAAGAGCATCGTCTCATCTCCCGGTTCCATCCGTCGGACTGCGGGGATCTGGAAAGCGAAACGGCTGCCTCCTCCGGGACGGGTCTCCACCCACAGCTTTCCTCCGTGCGCCTCTATGATCTCACGACAGATGGTCAGCCCCAGCCCGGCGCCTCCCACCGAGCCCCGGTCGCCGCGCACGAACCGGTCGAAGATCGCGGAGGCCAGTTCGGGGGGAACCCCGGGGCCCCGATCGGAGACGGTGAGTCGGATCGTCTCCGCTTCCCGGTCCGTGGAGTCCGCGACCGTCGACTCTTGTTCCAGCGCAGGGTCGGACCGCCGCTCACATGCAATTTCGATGCGGGATCCGGCCGGGGCGACCTCGAGAGCGTTCTCGACGAGGTTCTGTACGACCTGAGCGATCCGTCCGGCGTCGCAGTCGACCCGCAGCGGTCGGGGGAGTTCCACGATGGGCGTGACGTCCTTCTCCTCGAACCGTGTCTCCATCTCCGCTACGACCCCGTGTACCAGCTGCCCGAGCTCGACGCGTCGGAAGTGGAAGGGCAGGGCGCTCCCTTCCAGCTGTGCCAGGTCGAGGAGGTGTGAGATCATTCCCGCGAGCCGCTCGCTGCTGCGACCGGCCAACTCGACGAGTCGTCGCTGTCGTTCGACCAGCGGGCCGGACAGCTCGTCCTGCAGTACCGAAAGGGTCATCCGGATCGAGGCCAGCGGGCTCTTGAGATCGTGCGAGATGCCCGCCACGAAATCCTTCTTCACTCGCTCGAGCTCGGAGAGCCGCTCCACCATGACGTTGAAGTCATCCTCGAGCTCGCGGAACTCGGGTCCCCGCGCACCCGACAACCGGATCCCGAACTCGCCCTCCGCGACGCGGTGCGTCCCGTCCGCGAGGCGCCGGAGGCTGCCGGTCACCGAGCGCGCGACGGTGAACGTGACGAGTCCGCTGAGGGCCAGCACCGCGATCGCCAGGAACCAGGCCGTCTTCTCCGCGCTCTCCGCGCTTCGGATCGAGCGTTCCGCTTCCGAGACCATGGCCATACGGGATGCCTCGGTGAGCGTGAGCGTCTCGGACCGCAGGCTCTCGATCCATCGCGCCCCGCGCTCGAGCAGGATCGAATCGGGCGTGCCGGCACGGTCGGACGCCACTGCCTCACCCAGAGATTCCAGCGCCGGCTCGAACTCCTCGAGTAGGACTCCGATCCGGTCTACCGGCACGCGTTCGGCGGCCGTGAGAGCCAGGGTGTCGATGTCCGCGAAGTTCGAACGGAATCGATCCGCGGCGAGAACGAACTGCTCGGCGTAGCGTTCGTCTCCCGTCACCCGGTACTTGGCGAGGTGCTCATCGAGCCGGTCGAGACCGTTCAGTTGCTCCGCACCGATCACCGACACCCGGGAGGAGATCGTCGCGAGACGCATGCTGCCTTCGGCCAGATCATCGATCACGCCGAGCTGAAAGACGAGCACGGCTCCCAGCAGCACCGTGGCGAGGAACGCCACCCACAGCTTTGCGGAGACGCTCACCGGCTTCCCGGGTCCTCGGCCTCGTAGACGGCGAGCTTGTTCCGGATCGTCTTCACGTCCAGTTCCAGCCTTCGAGCGGCTTCGGCCTTGTTGTATCCCACGTGCGCGAGCGTCTCGAGGATCAGCATCTTCTCGGCCTCACGCGCCGGCGTGCCCAGAGCCAGCGTGATGACCTCGTCACTTCCGACGTCGGTATCCAACTGCCGCAGGAACGGCGGCAGGTGAGACGGCTCGATGAATCCGCTTCCGGCGACGATGACCGAACGCTCGACCACGTTTCGCAGCTCGCGGACGTTCCCCGGCCAGTCGTACGCATTCATCGCCTCGAGGGCCTCCTCCCGCACGCCCTCGACACCGCACCCGTGTTTCCGATTCGCCTCCTTCACGAACGCATGGGCGAGCAGGGGAATGTCGCCGGTTCGACGCCGCAGGGGCGGCAGGTTGATCTGGAACACGGCGAGTCGGTAGTAGAGGTCCTCGCGCAGCCGGCCGTCACGGATCGCCGCGCGTGGATCGCGGTTGGTGGCCGCGAGAACTCGCACGTCGAACCCGATGCTCGCACTTCCTCCCACCCGGCGGGCCATCCCCTCTTCGAGGACCCGGAGCAGCTTGGGCTGGAGGTCCATGGGCATCTCCGCGATCTCGTCCAGAAACAGGACGCCGCCGTCGGCGAGCTCGAAGCAGCCCGGACGGTCCTTTACCGCTCCCGTGAACGCACCCCTGACATGGCCGAACAGCTCACTTTCCATCAGACCGGCGGGGATGGCGGCGCAATTCAAGGCGACGAACGGCTTCCCCTCCCGCGCGCTCAGCTCGTGGATCGAGCGCGCCACGAGTTCCTTGCCGGTCCCGCTCTCTCCGTCGATGATCGCCGAGGCGTCGTTCGTCGCCAGGAGCCCGATCAGCTCGAAGATCTCGCGCATCGCGTCGCTGCCTCCCACGAGCCGGGCCGGACCGCGTCCGGAGGACAGTCGGGAATCCAGGCGCCGTACGTTCGCCTTGGCGCGGACGTCGGATCCGATCGCATCGACCAGGGATCTCAGGTGGTCGGCCTCGATCGGTTTCGTGAGAAAGTCCAGCGCTCCCTTCTTCATCGCCTCGACCGCGAGGTCGACTTCCGCGTGGGCCGTCATCAGAACGACCGGAATCTTCTCGCCGTCCCGTCCCAGGCGGCCGAGCAGATCGAGACCGGACGCGCCCGGCAGCACCACATCGGAGAGAACGAGATCCGGGGGCGAGAGCCGGACCTGATCGAGGGCCGACTCCACGTCGGCTGTCCCGAAAACCCGGTGCCCCCAACTCTCGAGACGCGCGCACACGGCCTCCCGCATCGCCTCGTCATCTTCGACGATGAGAATCGACAGGCCTTCGTCCGGCTCCGATCGTGGTCGATCCTCGCTCTCGTGCCGCTGGCTCTTATGCATGCCGCTCACTTTCTCCGCATCGGGGAATCGCGGAGGGTCAATCTGGGCATGAATACCGGTCGATGCCAGTCGAAGCCGGGAGAATTTCCCCGCCTCGCGTTCAAAAAGGCAGGGAAAATTTCCCGGTACTGCCGGTGCGCCGTGGTGTCGGGTTCGTTCGTCGTGCGCCGTAACCGCTTATCATATATCAACTTGCAACATACCTTTCCGTTGGCCGGTCTCTTGCGTTGTTCCCGCGCGAGCAGGGCAGTATCGAATCAACGCCATGAAACGCTCGTGACGAGCGGGAGGAAGAGTAGATGGCACGCAGCCAGGGACGAAGAAACCGACGGACCATGATTCTGCTGGTACTGATCGCGGGCGCCGGATCGACGGCCTGTTCCGCCAAAGTAGACCAGGACGTGTTCGATCGAGAGATCGCTTCGCTTCGCAGCGAGATGACGGGCCTGGATGGGAGAGTGGCGGCGAACGAAGCACAGATCGCCGAGATGAACGCCCGACTGGATGCCCTGCAGGCAGATCTGGATGGCCTGGAGGAAGAGTTCGATGTCACGGTCAAGCGTCTCGAGACCGGCATCCGCTTCGCGACTCCGGTGCATTTCGACTTCGATCGCGCGGA
>JARRPA010000141.1:0-5168 GCA_037383305.1 Gemmatimonadota bacterium
GTCGGGGGCACCTGCGCCCGAGCCGGCTGGGCAGCGGCGGGCATGAGCGCGCCCAGAACCGCGAGGCAGGCCGGAGCCAGTGCGTGTGAGGATATCGATCGTGCCGGAAACTGGGCCATATCGGTTTCTAGCGCTGCGGGAAACGGGTCGCGCGGGGGGACCGAAGGGGCCCGCGCCGCGCCCGGACATGGTGGCCGCCCAACCTACGGCCGCCCGGTGGGCTCGAACAGGCAAACGGGGGTGCCATTGCGGGTCGGTTCGGATCGCGACGCTGGAACCGGCAGCTTCGAATGAGGCACTTACGTGCTCGCATGGCCGGACGACGAGGCCGGACGTCGAAGCGGCTCCCGGCGCGAGCGCCACGGACCCCGAGACGCTCGGTCCCGCTCGGGAACCACCGCTCCGACGTTCCGTGCGCCTTGCACGCCCTTCGCCGAAACGTCCATGTTCCGCTCGGACGGGTACCGAGGGGACGAGTCGAACGGAATCCCATGAACATGATACGGAAGGACTGAATGGCCGACGACGGAATCTGGCAGCGATTTCGACGCTCGCGAACGGCGGGCGTTCTCGCCGTCTATGCCGGCGCCGCCTGGGTCGTCCTTCAGCTCATCGACGTTCTGGACGGCATCCTGGCGCTTCCGGAATGGATCGGTCCGGGCGCTCTCGTTCTGCTCGCGATCGGACTGATCGTAGTGCTCGCGACGGCCTTCGTGCAGGGCGCGGCCGATTCCCGGTCGCGCGCGGAAGCGGAAGAGGTTCCGGGCGCATGGGAGCTGGAGCTGGATCGCATCGACGACGAGATCAGGGCCGGCGGCCTTCCTTACCTGACATGGGCCCGCGCCGCATTCGGAGGCGTCGTGGCATTCTCCCTCCTGTTCGGTGCCGCGGGCCTGGTGACGTTCTTCAAGTACCGCAACGCAGTGCCCGATGCCGTTCCGCCGCTCGTCGCGGGTGAAGCGCCCGAGCCGGGTCTGGCCGTGCTTCCGTTCGACATTCGTGCCACCGATGCCGGACTGGAGGTGTGGGACGAGGGGCTGGTGGTGGCTCTGGCGGCGAATCTGGACGGGGTGGAGGGACTGCGGACCATCGACTATGGAACGGTGCTCGCCCGGTGGGCGGAGCGGGTTCCGGAGGGGACCACGGCCGATCTGCGGACCTCGCTGGACGCAGCACGAGCGGCCGGCGGGGAGTGGGCCGTGCGGGGCAGCATGATCGAGACCGGCGACGAGGTAAGGCTCGACGCGACGGTCCGCTCCGTCCCCACGGGCGACGTTCTGGAGCAGATCCGGGTCGAAGGTCCGGTGGACAGTCTGGTGCCACTGATAGATCGGCTCTCGGTCGACATTCTCCGAGCGGTGCTCCCGGAACGGGGTCTGGAAGGAGGCGTCGGGCTGGAAAGCGTGGCGAGCTCATCGCCCGAGGCCCTCAAAGCCTGGGTGGAGGGAGAGCGCGATTTCCGACAGGGCGACTTCGACCAGGCGGACGAGTCGTTTCTGAGGGCCATCGAGATCGATTCGGCATTCGCGCTCGCGTGGCTGCGCCTCGCCCAGTCGAGGGGCTGGCGGCGGAATACGCCGGGCATCGCCTCGGAGGTGGATGCCTACGAGAAGGCGGCGGCCCTCGCGGATCGGTTGTCACCCCGGGAGCGCATGCTGCTTCGAGCGCAAGGAAATCTGGTCGGCCTCGACTCGATCGGTGCCGATTCGCTGCGTGCGTTCGTGCGGAGTCACCCGGACGATGCGGAGGCCTGGGCCCAGCTCGGGGAGCGACTGTATCACACCGGCGTCGAGGACTCGATGCGCGCATCGGACGAGGCCTTCGAGCAGGCCATCGCGCTGCAGCCCCGCTTCGTTCCGTATCACATTCACGCGGTGGACCTCGCATTTCAGACGTTCGCCGACAGCGGTCTGGCTCGAGAACGCGTCGAGCGACTCGAGAGAGTTTCACCTGCGTCCCCGCAGGCGGTCCTCGGGCGGATCGCTTTCGACCTCGCGTACGGAACGGAATCGGAGCGGCAATCGGCGCTGGAGTCGCTGCCCGAGCTGCCGCTGGCGGAGCATCTGTACCTGATGTCGCGGTTCGACCACCCCGAATACGATGCCGTGCAGGCAGAGGTGGCTTACGCCGCCATGGCGCGTCCCGATTTTCCGGCGGAGTACGAGGAGCAGTTCCTGCGGGGAGGCGCGATCGACATGACGGGGATGGGACGCCTCGACGCGGCGTTGACGTTGCTGGAGTCCGTCGAGGATCCGAGAACGCGAGTCTGCGGCTCCGCCCAGCGAAGCGCGATCGCCGGGACCCTGCCGCTCAGCGTGTACGAGCGATTCCTCGCACCGGAAGTGGTCCGCGAGGTGATCGACGCGGCGGGAGAATCGGACGCCGGTTTCTCCCGGCTGTGGGCGGTCGCCTGTGCGGGGTATGCGGCCCGCGCCGTCGGACGGGACTCCGACGCGGAGATGTGGTCGAATTTCGCGGATTCGATGGTCCGTGAGCTGCCGCCCGAGGAGCGGCCGGAAGCGCAGCAGGTCCTTTCGGTCCTCGAGACGTTCGGCGACATGATGCTGGCTTTCGAATCCGGTCAGGCGGAAGATGCCCTCCGAATATTCGAATCGTTGCCCGCTTCCGTTCAGGACTCCCCGGATCTTCGGCGGATCAAGGCCCGCATCCTGATCGCGCTCGACCGGCCGGAGGAGGCGCTCACCCTCCTCGGGCCGGTCGGCACGGATCCACTGGCCGAGCTCGATCGGGCGCGGGCGTACGAAGCCCTCGGTCGAGACGCGAAGGCCCGAGCCTCCTACGAGTACTTCCTCCGCTACTGGCAGCCCGATCTACCCGAACTGGAGGCCTACGCGGATTCCGCCACGGCCGGACTGACTCGCATCGCCGCGCGGCTGAACTGAGGCAGAGTGGGCGGATTCCGAAAGCTGATCTCGGAGCTGCACCGCCGTTCGATCTGGCAGGTGCTGGCGATCTACCTCGCCGGGTCGTGGATCGCGCTGCAGGTAGTGGATACGCTCGCCGAGACGCTGAATCTGCCGGAGTGGGCCCCCGGCCTCGCCTTCATGCTGCTGCTGGTCGGCCTGCCGATTGTCCTCGCGACCGCGTTCGTGCAGGAGGGGCGGGGCTTCGGCGGAGATGCCGATCTGCGCATGCATTCGGGGACCGGACGCGACAGAACGCCGGCCGGCAGGGCGTCCGGTGCGGATCCGAACCTGGAGAGAGGAACGCAGGAGGCCCTGGACGCGACACTCAGCCTGTTCACCTGGCGAAACGCGGTCGCCGGTGGGGTGATCGCGTTCGCGGTCTGGGGCATCATGGCCGCCGGCTGGATGCTCTTCGGACCGGGCCTGGGCGGAAACAGCGAGAACGACGGCGCGAGCGCCCGCCCGCAATCCGGCCTGGAAGGCCCTCGGTCGATCGCGGTGCTTCCGTTCGAGAACATGAGCGGCACCACCGATTCGGAGCCGTTCACGATCGGAATCCACGACGACATTCTCACGCAGCTCTCGAAGATCGCCGCGCTCCAGGTCACCTCCCGGACCTCCGTGCGCGACTACCGGGATTCGCCGAAATCGATTGGTGAGATCGCCGACGAGCTGGGCGTCGAGACGATACTCGAGGGAGGGGTTCAGACCGCTGAGAACCGGGTGCGGATCAACGTTCAGTTGATCGACGCCAGCTCGGACCGACACCTCTGGGCCGAGACCTACGACCGGGAGCTCACGGCCGAGAACGTGTTCGAGATCCAGACCGAGATCGCGCGCAACGTGGCCGACGCGTTGCGCGCCGAGCTCGCTCCGGAGGAGGAGGCGGCGCTCGCGTCGATTCCGACGACCGACCTCGATGCCCTCGCGTTCTATCACAGGGGTCGCGAGCTGTTCGCCGACCGGATCGATCCGGCTTCCGCGGCCGGCGCGGAGGAGGCCCTGGGGAGGGCGGTCACGGCGGACCCCGACTTCGCGGCTGCGTGGGCGGAACTGTCGAAGGCCCGCAGCTGGCTGCTCGGGCTCGGGACCGGCGACGAGGCGGATCTGGAGGAGGCGCTGCAACGGACACAGGAGCTCGCGCCCGGCTCGTTCGAATCGGAGATGGCCGCGGGTTTCTTCCTGTACTATGGCCGCAGAGAGCTCCAGGCTGCCCTCGACCGATTCGACGCCGCGGTACGGCTCCGGCCGACGGATACGGATGCCATCGAGGCGCGGGGACTGATCCTCCGGCGCCTCGGCCGCTGGGACGAGGCCGTACGGGCGTTCGAGCAGGCGACGGCCCTCGATCCGCGCAACGTTCGTGTGCTCGAGCGTCTCGCGGAGACGTTCGGGATGATGCGGCGATACGACGAGTCTCTGACCCGGTTCGCGCGGGCGGCCGAGCTGGATCGACCCGACGTGATCCTGGACGCCCTGTATGCGGACTATGCCATCGCCGCGGGGGATACCGCCCTTGCCGCGCGAGTCATTCGTGCCCATGAGCTCGAGGTCCGGCCGGAGGCCTGGATGGCCAACCGGAACCTGGCGTTGGCGAGAAAGGACTACGAGGCGGCCCTGCAGGCCTCGAGCGGAAGGGCTCTTCTTGAGATCCCGCTGTATCGGGCGTTCGGGCTGGCCGCTCGAGGGAGGGACCACCTCGCCCTCGGCGACGAAGACCGGAGTCGAGCCATCGGAGACTCGCTCGAGATGATTCTGGAAGGTGCTTCCGTTCCGGGCCTCGGGTTCCGGGAGTACCTCGCCGGTTCGGCGCTGCTGTTGCAGGAGCGGTTCGAGGAGGCTCGATCCGCTGCGCGCGAATGCCTGGAGATCGTCACACCCGAGGGCGATGCCGTGGACGGGATTCGCATTGCCACGCGCTGCCTGAAGTTGCTTGCCGAGGCCGGAGCGCCCGATGCGGCGATCGACGGTCTGATCCGAATTGCCGCCTATCCGAACCCGGAACTATCGTCGGGCCGGCTCGCTCACGACCCTGTGTTCCGGGACGTCCTTGCCGGCCGAGCCCGGTTTTCAGAGCTGGAGGCGCGGCTCGAGGAAGTCGAGCGAGTCGCCCGGGACGACGGAACGGTGCTCCGCTTCGAAGCGCAGAACCTACCGTAGCCCTTCCACCTCCTGCCGGAGGCACGACATGAGATCCATCGCTCTTTCCTGCCGAGGGCTCGTGGCCGCGGCTTCCCTGGT
>JARRPA010000142.1:0-5163 GCA_037383305.1 Gemmatimonadota bacterium
GCAACCTCCGTCAACTCGTCATATCCGCCGGCAACTTCCCGAACGGAGGAACGACGGACCGCCTCGATCGTCTGGAGGTGATCCTCGGATCCGCTGACGGTTCGACCACCACGAGTCCGTGGCAGGAGTTCGATTTCGCGACGCTGTCCGCCACCGGCACCGCCTCCACGGGCAAAGGCGCGGCGCAATTCGCCTTCTTGGTCGTAGAGAAGGAGCCGGGCTGGCAGAACAACTTCGAGGAGGTCTTCCTCGTGACGAAGGGAAGTTACTTCGGCGATCTCAAGTAGCCGCGAAGTCCGCCTTGCCGGCGGCGCCTCGCGGCCCGATCCTCCGCACTCTGTCGTCGACGTAAGAGAAGCGACCTTCGAAGAGAGAACGGGATGCGCGGATGGGGCGCCGTCCTCAGCCATGACGAGAGCCAGAAGCCGCCGAAGCTGACCCGGGAGCTTCTGCTTCGCATCTGGTCTTATGCCCGCCCGTACTGGGGGCTGGTCGTCGCTTCGCTGCTCACGATCCTCGTCACCACCGCTATCGGTCTCGTCTCCCCCCAGCTGTTCCGCTACATGATCGACGTCGCGATCCCGGAGCGGGACCCCCGGATGGTCACCCTGCTGGCCGTCGGGATGATGGTCGTGCCGATCCTCACCGGCGTGATCGGGGTCTACCAGCGTCGTCTCAATGCGACGATCGGTGAGGGCCTGATCTACGATCTCCGGCGCGACCTGTACGCGCATCTCGAGGCCATGTCGCTCCGCTTCTTCGCGCAGACCCGCACGGGCGAGCTGATGAGCCGCCTCAACAACGACGTCCAGGGAGCGAAGAACGCGATCAACGAGACCGTGGTCACGATCGTCACGAATCTGATCCAGGTGGTCGCGACCCTGGCGATCATGGCGGCGATGGAGTGGCGACTGACGCTGCTCTCGGTGGCCGTCCTACCCCTCTTCATGCTCCCGGCGCGACACTTCGCCCGCGTGCTCCGCGACCTCCGCCGGGAGTCGCTCGAGCACAACGCCGAGATGAACGCGACGATGAACGAGACGCTGAACGTCAGCGGCGCGCTGCTCGTGAAGCTGTTCGGGCGCGGGCCGATGGAGCTCGACGAGTTCAGCCGCCAGGCCCGCGACGTCCACGATATCGGGATCCGGGCGGCCGTCACCGGCCGCTGGTTCTGGATGATGCTCTCCGTGGTGACCGCGATCGGGATCGCGCTCGTCTACCTCGTGGGCGGTCACATGGTGCTGGCCGGCACCTTCACGATCGGGACGATCGTCGCGTTCGGCGCCTACCTGCGGCAGCTCTACGGCCCGCTGCAGAGCCTGACGAACGCCCCGGTCTCCTTCGCCCAGAGCATGGTCAGCTTCGAGCGGGTGTTCGAGGTGCTCGATCTGCCGATCGAGATTCAGGAAGCTCCGGACGCGATCGACCTCGGCCGGGCCGAGGGCCGGATCGAGTTCCGCGATGTGTACTTCGATTACGAGGCTCTCGAGCGCGAAGGCAAGGTGGCGAGCCTCGAGACCGTCGCCCGCTACGGCCGCAACGCCGACGCCTCGATGCTGCTCAGACGGGGGAAACAGGGCCGGCGGACGGAGTCGATCGAGGAGGCGGTCGAGACCGTCGGCGAGCTCGACACGTCGGGAGAGATCACGCGCTCGGGCGAAATCGACATGGACGTGGACCTCGTAACGGGCGCCGCGGACCTCGAAGGGCGTCCCCTCGAGGCGCCGCTCGATCCATCGCTCGATGCGAGTCCCGACCCGTCCCCGGACCAGATCGGACCCCGCACGCCGGACCGACGCTGGGCGCTCGACGACGTGAACTTCGTGATCGAGCCGGGCCAGCTCGCCGCGCTGGTCGGCCCGAGCGGCTCGGGCAAGACCACGACCACCTACCTGATCCCCCGGCTCTACGACCCGACCCTCGGCGAGGTCCGGATCGACGACATCGACATCCGGCAGGTCACCCTGCAGTCACTCGCCGACAACATCGGGATGGTCACGCAGGAGACCTACCTCTTCTACGACACGATCCGCGCGAATCTGCTGTACGGAGACCCGGATGCCTCGGACGAGCGGGTCATCGAGGCCGCGAAGGCCGCGAACATCCACGACTTCATCACCGGGCTGCCCGACGGCTACGACACGGTGGTCGGGGAGCGGGGGTACCGACTCAGCGGCGGGGAGCGTCAGCGGATGGCGATCGCCCGCGTCATCCTCATGGACCCGCGGATCCTGGTCCTCGACGAGGCGACCTCCGCCCTCGACTCGATCTCCGAGGCGCTGGTCCAGGAGGCCCTGTTACGGGTGATGGAAGGACGGACGAGCCTCGTGATCGCGCACCGCCTGTCGACGATCCTCTCGGCCGACACGATCCTCGTCATGCAGGAAGGCCGGCTCGTCGAGCAGGGCACGCACGACGAATTACTGGCGCGCGAAGGGCTCTACGCGGAGCTCTACGAGACCCAGTTCAAGTCGGCTATGGAGGGATTCGAGGCGGCGGCGACCGGCTTCGCCCCCGATACGCCACCGCTCTGAAGCCCGGCGAAACGGGTTCCGGCCCTAGCGCCCCTCGTCCTTCTCCCGCCGCGCCCGCGACACCCGTTTCGACGCCTCCCGCTTGCTGTGCATCGCGTCGTACTCGCGCTGCCGCATGTACTTGTGCTCCCGGGCCGACACGCCGTGCCGTTCCGCCTGCTCCGCCACGATCTCCAGGTCCCGCGACACCTCGCGCAGCTCTTCGTCCGCGTAGGGCGTCGAGAGAATGCTCCCGATCATCGCGCGGAGCTTCATGTCCGCAGCTCCGAACTCTCCGCGCTCCCAGTCCTCGCGGGCTTCCCGGCGCGTGCGGGCCGCTTCCTGGTGCAGCAGCTCCTTCCGCACCTCCGGATTCGCATACCCGCCCTCGACCGGCGAGAGCATCACCGGCAGCGTGACCGTCTGCTTCTCGAGGTTGCCCCCGGGTGTGAACACGTCGGCCGTGATCGTAAAGGTCGCGACCTCGATCTCCTCCGCCTCCCTCCCCTCCTCGGCCGGCTTGAGCAGGAACTCCGCCAGCACCCGGCGAGGCTCGCGGGCGTAGAGGTCCCCGATCGACAGCGTCAGCCGGTCGCCGTCGGACTTCGACGGATACTCGTGCCACACCTGTACGAATTCGTTGCCCGCGGTCGGGACGAGCTCGACTTCGAGATTCTGCGCACAGACGCTCAGCAGCCCCTCCAGTTCCTCTTCGAAGACGCCGTGCGCCTGGTCGATTTCCTCGATGTAGTAGGTCGCGCCGCCTCCCGCCCCGGCCATCGCCTGGAGAAGCCCCTCGTGGAACCCTTCGCCGAATCCGATCGTCGTGGTGGTGACGCCGACCTCGGCCGCGCTCCGGCACAGTTCCTCGAGCCGGAGGGGATCGGTGATCCCCACGTTCGCCAGACCGTCCGTCATCAGCAGTACCCGGTTCACCGTCTCATCCCGCCGGTTCGCGGCCACGTGCTCCCGGCCCTTCAACCATCCACCGCTCAGGTTCGTCGTCGCCCCCGCGTGGATCCCCGCGATCCGGCTCGCGAGATCCTCCTGCGCCGCGCCCGTCGCGGGCTCCGCGATCGTCTCCACGTCCGTGTCGAACGCCACGACGCTGACCGTGTCGGCCGGCGACAACCGCTGCACCAGCGAGCGCGCGGCCTGCTTCGCCGCCTCGATCTTCTCGCCCGCCATCGAGCCCGAACGATCGAGTACGATCGACAGGTTCAGCGGCACACGGTCTTCGTCGCGCCGCGCTTCACCCTCGAGGCGAAGCAGCGCCCGTACCAGCCAGCCGCCGTCGGCGACCGGCTCGTGGTCCAGCTGGATGCTCGGTTTCATATACGCCTCCCCTGGTGGGTCGTCTTTCGGCGCCGGATACGCACGCGCATGGCCCGCGCGACCCGGCACCCACGGTTCGCGTCCGTGGGTCGTGAATGCTCTCGCGAATGGCGGGAGGGCCCCGGTCCGCGCGCCTGCGGCCCCACCGACACGCTCGCCGGGGATGCCCCTCACCGCAGGGAGAAGTCTACGAGAGGGGTGTGACAGTGGAGCGGGACCCGTCAGCCGGGCATCTCGGCCAGGTCGTCGAGGTCCACGGCGAACCCCTCGTGCGCGGGGCCGACCCCGAAGCGCCCGCTCGGGAGCTTGCCGGTGCGTGAAACCTCCCGTCGCAGTGCACTCCGCAGCCGCGCCGCGCCCCGTCCGAGGTCGAGCGCCGATTCGATGTCGAGCGGGTGATCCCGGCTGCGCCACCATGCCCGCACGACCGCCTCGATCCATGCCGCGTGCGGTCCGGCGAGGGGACTGGAGGCCGGGACGCGCGAGGGCGAAGGACCGAACCTGATTCCCGTCGAAGCGAACCGGCTCTCGGCGCGGGCACGATAGGGTGCGGCGGGCAGGCAGCCCCGCGAGACGAGCCATTCGTCGACCCGTTCGCCGAAATACCGGGAGAGTCCCGGATAGAGCTCCGAGTCGACCCGGACGAAGGCGCGAGCCGCGTCCACCAGGGCGCTCCGGGCGGCCACCGTTTCCCGCCGTGCGTCCCGCCCCGACGCGAAGCCGAAGACCCGGTCGAGCACCGGGATCAGCACGCCGCGCTCCCCCGCACCCGGCGACTCGCCGGGGGAGCACCGCTCCGACTCTTCGATCAGCTCGGCGACCGCCCCGAGCGCGAGCGGCTCGCTGGACACCGGATGAAAGGCCCGGAACACCGTCCCGAAGTCATCCACGATCCGGTAAGCGAGATGGTTGCCTCGCGGCTCCGCCTGGACTTCCACCGTATGCGGGGCCGTCTCGCCGATCGTCCCCGTCGCGCCGAATCGGATCGTGGCGATCGTGACGGGGGCGCGACCCGGGGTCCAGCCCGCGGCCTCCGCCAGAATCGTGTCGGCGGAGTCTGCTCGGGTCAGGTAGGAGTCGGGTCGGTAGAGGAGGTCGTAGCGATGCGATCGGGGGTGGGCGACTCGGGACGAAGGTCTGCTCTGCATTCAGCTCTCCCACCGGCCATGCCGGCGACGAACCGCAGGAGAGCGCGGGCGACGCGCCGCGCTTTAGAAGGCGGGGGTCCCTTCGGGTCGGCGCTCCTTCAAGCTGCGGAATTCAAATCCGCGCCGACCGGCCGCTCCGATGCGAACGGCTGGACCTGAGCTGTCGG
>JARRPA010000143.1:0-7586 GCA_037383305.1 Gemmatimonadota bacterium
CACCGAAACGGCTTCGCCGATCAGGCGGACGTCGACGTCCAACGGCTCTTGATTCGACGCCAGTGTGTAGGCCCTGGCACCGTTCCCCGAACCGATGTCGAGCCGGATTTCCTGGCCCTCCGGGGTGATGAGCCCCAGCGAGCCGCCTTCATCGCCGATCAGGCAGGTGATCGACTCGGCCAGGTCCACGTTCGTGCAGGCACCCTTCTCGATGAACACCTTGACCGACTGGGTCGAGCCGAACTGGATGTCGAGGGTCGGTCCATCGGCCGGCTGGTCCGAGGACGGCGAGTTGGTCTGGAACACGTCGCGGTACGCCAGTGGAACCGGCTCTCCGTCCCCGGTGTCGAGCGATATCCGGACCCGCCAGTAGGTCTCCGCGAGATTCGAGTCCTTCTTGTTGATGGTCCAAGACGCGGCGTAGACTCCGCCCTTTTCGCGGACCTGAAGCCTCGTCGTTTCACAGCCCGGACCGGAGCAGTCGAAGGGGACGACTTCGAAAATCAGCTGGCGGGCGAGTCCCGACAGGAGCTCGCCCGACACGTTCGGGTTCCCGACCAGCGACGGCATGAAGTAGACACCGCGAAAGCCGTCGTTGCCATGTGCGGCATCACAGGGAGAATCGTCGCCCGGGCTGGTGCCCGAAATGTCCCACTTCGCCAGACAGCCTTCGGAGATGGAGGTAAGCGCAAAAGTCGGTTCGCTGGCCGACACGGGATCGAGTTCCACTTGCGATGGCCCGAGAGCGTTCTCGCCGCTGTCGGTGCAGGCGAATGAAGATAGAGCGACAACGGATGCGACCAGAAGTCGCGCCCTTGATGCATTCATGCGTTGCGTCCTGAGTCTGAAAGAACCGTCCCTCGGATACCGAGTCTGAGTGCGGAATCTAACAGGTACGGGCGGGCAGAGAGAAGGGGGGAACGGAAACCTGCGAATTTGTCGGAATTGTCAAGGTGCGCGCCAGGTCGCGACTCAGCTGCGCTGGAGCTCCTCGAATCCGGGCTCGTCACGCAGTTTCCGCCACCACCAGTGGAGGTTCCCACCTGTGCCGAGTTCGGCTGATGGATTCGCCGCGAGCCATCGGCTGAGGTACCGCACCGCCCCCTCGAGGTCTCCCGTTGTCGATCGAATGGCCGCCTGATACATCCAGAGGTCGGCGAGAGGATCCACATCTTCGTCGCTCGCCCCTCGCTCGAACATCGCCTCTGCGCTGTCCTGCAGCCCGGCTTGCCGCAGTACGCCGCCGACGAGAAGATTGCCGAGCCTCGCGTTGTATTCACGGATCGACTGTGGAGCCCGCTCGACGAACTGATCGCGAAGCTCCCAGGCCCGGTCCACATCCACGTCCGTATCGGAAAGCAGCATCAACCACAGCTGACACTCTTCGAACACGTGATCTTCGGGGAAACGCTCAGCGCCTTCCGTGCACCACTTCCTCGCGTCCCGGAACTGCTCCATGTCGTAGTGGGCCCAGAACAGTCGCTCGAGAATCCGGTTTGCGTCCCTGAGGTAGGCGTCCTCTTCGTACGCCCGCCGCGCGTTGAGTATGACCGCGACCATGTCACTGCGATTGTAGTGAAGGTGGCTGAGCATGCTGTAGGCCGTGGCCAGCGTCGGATCGATGTCGACCGCCGCTTCGAGGTCCTCCTGGGCGCTCTCCAGCAACCGGTCTGCTTCCTCGCTGTCCGTGGACAGGTCCAGAAGGTACAGCAGGTACTTGAGAGCTCCCCTCTGCTCCAGAGCATAGGCGTTTCTGGCCTCGAGTCCGATCGCCTTTTCCGCTTCCTCCCGACCCTCTTCTATGATGGCGGAGGCGGCCTCGAGATCTCCCGTTCCGGTCGCGGTGAAAAATGCCCTTCGAAAGGCCGCATGAGCCCGCACCGCGGGAGGGCGCACCCACGCGGGATCCGCCGATTCGGCCAGTACGAGCAGCGAATCGGCCTCGAGAAGCTGGTCCAGCCCCCCCGCCAGATCGTCATCGTTCCGAAGATCTTCCGCCTGTGAGATCAACCGTTCGGCTCTCTGTACGAACGACCACGCCTCCACGCTCTCGGTCCCGGACTTGAGGCCCTGTAACTGCACCTCCTGTCCGAGCCGCTCCCGCAGCAGAAGCGCCACGTTGGCGGCCACGGAATCACGCACGGCAAGAAAATCCTCGTTGGAAATTTCGACGACGTTGCGTTCGATGTCGGCTCCGGTGAAGCCGTCGACCAGCACGGTCGTCACGCGGATGCCGTTCCGGGTCTCATCGACGGTTCCCCGGATCACGCTCCCCACGTCCAGCATACGGGCGATGCTGTCAATCGGAATTTCGGAACCACGAAACGGCTCGACGCCGTTCCTGGAAACGACGCTCAAGCTCCGAACGGCCGAAAGTTCATCGATCAGGGCCTCGGTGAGGCCGTCGGCGACGTACCCCAGATCTCCGCCCGGACTGAAATCTTCGAAGTAGAGAACGGCGATGCGGTCCACTTCCAGCCCGCTTGCCAGGGCCTCGGCGGCCTGTCGCTCTTCCACCCGGGCGTTGCGGACCGTGACCACGCTGATCGCGATCGCAGCGACCAGCAGGATGCCCTGGATGAAGATCTCCGCCTTGGGTATGTCCTGACGGCCCTTCGCGCCATGAAACCAGGCGATCGTGAGGCTGCCTGGAATACCAAACACGTAGAAGATGAGCGCGATCCGGTACGCGATGATCGGGACCCCCTCGAGAGCCACGAACCCGGTAACGAGATACGCCCCCATGAACGGGAGCAGTCGCCGTTCCTTGATTTCCCCGAATATGCCCATACGCCCCGGATCTGGGTCTGGCCTCCACTGCCGACGCAACGGAACACGACGCTCGGAAAGTGGACACGACAGGAAGTTCGGGCAAGGAAAGAGCCCCGGCTCGCGGCAGGCGAGCCGGGGCCCGGAGAATCAGGATCGCGGACGTTCGCCGAATCAGCTGCCCCCGGGACTCTGGTGAGGTCCATCCCGATACGGTCGCTCGTGGTCCCGCGCTTCCAGGTCCACCTCGTAGGGCTCGCCGTCGACGGTCATCTCCGGGAACTGGGTGCCGTCGAAGGTGATCACCACTACACGGGGGTGCGTGCGGGTTCCCTGCTCGGTCGTCACGGTCACCGTCATGTTCCGTGTGATGGTGCCGGAGAGCGGCCACGGGTTCTCGTCCATCGGCACGGCGTGAACCACGTCCTCGAGCGTGCGGGTCCCCGTGATCTCGCGGGTCCGAAAGCCGCGCTCGTCCGAATGACGGCTCCGGGTGATCGACTCGGATCCGGAGCCGTTCACGGTCCGTGTGGTCTCGACACCCTCCAGGCCGCTCACCGTCATCTCGCGCGTCCGGCTCACGCTCGCCGACCAGCCATCGCGCTCGATCTCGCGGTCCATTTCCATGGTCAGATGGATCGACTCGGTCATGAGCTCATCGTACTCGGACTGTTCGGCGCCCGAAGCATCGAAGAACTGGACGGTGCGGCTTCCCGACCGCTCCGCCATGAAGAACCCGCCGTGGGACGCATCGCGAAGGGCCTGGACGTCCTCGATCGTAGCGTCCGCCGCGACCATGGCGAGATCGGCATCGAGCGCCGCATCCAGCGTTGGAGCACTCGTCGGATGATCGTCTCCGCACGCCGAAAGGACCAGCGCCAGGACTGCCGCACATGCCAGGGGAATGCCTGTCGATTGCCTTTTCACCGTTGGCCTCGTCCACGTAGAAGTTTCCCGCAACATGGGAATGCTCTCGCAACCGCCGCATCCCCGCTTCCGCGTTCCTGCACAGAAGAGGACGACACGGGACGGCTCGAGGTCACGATCCGCCGGAGATTGTCGCGTCCGCCCGGACTGGCCCGACAGCCGATCCGGTGTATTTTGCGCCCGTGCGGATCGGAGCCGACGTTGTCCGCACACACGTCGTTGCTGACCCGGAGGATCGATGAGCGAATATTTTGTTTCGAACCGGAACGAGTCCGTGCGGATGTTCGGACCCGACTGGATGGAGAGGACCACGTATGTGCACCCGATCGTGCCGCACATCATTTATGTCCCCCTGATCGTCTGGCTGCTCTGGACGAGTCCTCTCTCGGCGGGGGCTTCGACGTTGTGGTTCTTCGTCGGACTGCTCGTATGGACTCTGGTCGAGTACCTCCTGCACCGGTTCGCATTTCATGCGCCCGACGAGATCATGGATGAGGTGCATCGGATCGTGGCCGAGCTGCCGGATGGGGAGGCCGTCGTACCGAACATGCCGACTTTGCGGCACACGATCTACTTTCTGTTCCATGGAGTGCACCACGAGTACCCGAGCGACGCCCGGCGTCTCGTGATGCCACCGGTCGCCAGCATCCCGATGGCGTTCCTCGTCTGGCTGGGCTTCTCGCTCGTGTTCGGTATCGCGGCGAAGCCCGCGTTTGCCGGAATGATGGTCGGATACCTGATCTACGATACCACGCACTTCGTCGTCCACCACTATTCGATTCCGACCCGATTCGGGAAGTTCCTGAAGCGCCAGCACATGCGGCACCATTTCAAGGATCCGGACAAGGATTACGGTGTGAGTTCGCCGCTGTGGGACGTCATCTTCCGCACCTTCAGTGGAGACCGGCGTCGACCCGGCACGGAGGCGAAAGCGGGGGCGTCAAACTGATCCGGAGCCGTTTCCTGAACCTCGTCACGGGAAATCCGTGAACGACCGGACGAGTTTCCGGAACTCCGACTCGCGTCCGGCCGTCGGTCTGTCCATCTCCATCGACACGGAAGAGGACAACTGGGACCCGGCCGTCGAGGACGTGTCGGTACGCAACATCGGCGAGTTGCCCAGACTCGACGATATGTTCGGGACGCTGGGCGTTCGGGGCACCTATTTCGTCACGTACCAGGTCGCTTCGGACCCGGGGGCGGCGGCGATCCTGCGGAAGTTTCACGAGGGAGGAACGGCCGAGATCGGCGCGCACCTGCATCCGTGGAACACCCCTCCACTTCTCGGCGTCGAAAAGCGGGTGTCGATGCTCCGTGACTATCCCCCCGAGTTTCAGCAGGCCAAGCTCGAGACCCTCCTGGCGGAACTGGAGAAATCGTTGGGCCTGCGCCCGACTTCGTTCCGGGCCGGGAGGTTCGGCGTCGGCCGCGCGACGATCGAGGCGCTGATCCGGAACGGAATACACATCGACAGCAGCGTGACGCCGCTGCTCACGTGGGAAGGCCAGGGCGGGCCATCGTTCATCGGTGCGCCGAATCTCCCCTATCGCCTGGAGGGCGGAGAGGATGTCCGCAGCCATTCCGCCGCGGGCACCGTGGTGGAAGTGCCGGTGACGGTGGGATTCACGAGATTTCCGCCCGATTCCTGGTCCCGGATCGCGCGGCTGTTCGCAAACCCCCTGGCGCGGACACTTCATCTTCCGGGCGCCGCCTACCGCCTGGGAATCGTGCAACGGGTGATCCTGACCCCGGAGACTTACACGGCCGAGGAGATGCTGCGCGTGAGCCGACGGTTCCTCGCCGCCGGTGCGCCCTATCTCCACATGTACCTTCACAGCAGCAGCCTGCTGGCGGGCCTGACACCGTTCGGAGAGACGCAGCAGCGGGTCGACGGGATCTTCGCGAGAATTCACGATTACGTGAGCGGACTGCGCGAGATGGCCGACGTCCGGACACTCACCGTCACCGAGGCCGCCGACGCCTTCGACCCGCGCAAGGCCGCAGGTGAGAACCGGACCGAGGGTGAGTTTTCGACCCAAGGCGGACTTCGGGCTCAGGACGCCCCGGGGTGACGCGATCGGCCCGTGATGTGCAACCGGGTCCTCCCGCACTGGTCTTCGGAAACGGAATCACGGCGCTCGGCGTCCAGCGAATCCTCGCGGCGGCCGGAATCCCGTACTACACCGTCGATCGGACCGACCCCCTGGTGCTCCGTTCCCGCCATTACCGGGCTCTTCCGGCCACCGCGGGCGATCCCGTGCCCGAGGGATTGGCCGGCTGGCTGCAGGGTCTCCCGCTGGAGCGGGCGGTACTCCTGCCGTGCTCGGACATCTGGGTCTCGTCCGTTGCCGGACTGGGTCCGGAAGTCGGAGCGCGTTTCCCTTCGAGCGTCGCTGACCAGACCGCGATCGACCGGCTGGTCGACAAGGCGAGGTTCGGGGAGACCCTCGCCCGGCTCGAAGTTCCGCACCCGCGCTCGGAGATCGTGGAGACGAAGGACGACCTCGAATCGGTCCTCGAGACGGGATTCGAGGGCGCCTTCCTCAAGCCGCGGGATTCGGCTCGGTTCTTCCGTCGATTCCGCTGCAAGGCGTTCCGCGCCGAGACACCCGACGAACTGGCATCCCGCCTCGAACAGGTGGCCGACGCGGGCCTCGGCGTGATCGCCCAGGAGTACATCCCCGGGCCACCGTCGAACCACTACTTCATCGACGGATTCCGCGATGCTTCGGGCACGGTCCGCGCGTTGTTCGCCCGGCGGCGACTTCGGATGTACCCGCCGGCCTTCGGAAACAGCACTCTGATGCGGAGCGTCGCCATCACGGAAGTGGCCGGGGCCGCGGAATCGCTGCAACGACTGCTCGCGGAGCTGCGCTACCGCGGGGTGTTCAGCGCCGAATTCAAGCTCGATCCTCGGGATCAACGTTTCAAGCTTCTCGAGGTCAACACGCGGCCCTGGTGGTACGTGGACTTCGCGGCGCGCTGTGGCGTGGACGTATGCTCCATGGCGTATCGAAACGCCCTGGGCGGAGCCGTCGAGACCGTGGAATCGTACAGGATCGGAGTCGAATGCGTGTATCCGTACATGGATCTTTCCGCCTGCCTGGCGCTGCGGCGAGCCGGGGAATTGAGCCTCACGGAATGGGCCCGTTCCTGGATCGGGGCTCAACAACCGGTATTTCGTTGGGATGATCCCTGGCCGGCGATCGCGGCCGTGGCGGATCTCGTCGGCGGCAAACTCTCCGGCTCGCTGCACCGTGGCGCGCGGCGGATGCCGTCCTGATGTCGAAGGAAGGTCCGTGATGGATTTCGATGCAATCTGCGCCGCGCTGGAGGACCGGGGAATCCGCCACGTCTTCGGCGTGCCGGGGACCCAGACCCTGGGACTCTTCGATGCCCTGCGGGGCAGCGACCTGCGTTTCGTTCTCGCCTCCCACGAGCTCGGAGCCGCCTTCATGGCGTCGGGCCACTACCGGGCATCGGGACGTCCGGCCGTCGTGGCCACGATCGGAGGACCGGGATTCACCCATGCCCTGACCGGTATCGCAGAGGCGAGGCTCGACTCCGTCCCCCTCCTGCACCTCGTCAGCGCTCCCGCAACGGGACCCGGCGAGCGGTTCCAGCTCCAGGCGATCGACCAGGCGGCAATCGCAACGCCGATCGTAAAGGGCTGCTTCCGGCTCCGGGGCGGGCGCGATCCGGCACCCGTGATCAACGCGGCTCTCGATCGAGCGATGCAGGGAGAGCCGGGCCCGGTTCTGGTCGAGTTCGAAGCCCGTGGCGAACGCGAAGCGGGCGCCGAATCCCCCTCGGGGCGGCCGACGCCGGGAACGGGAACGAATGAAGCGATCGCCTCTTTCGAGTCGTTGCGGTTGCGCTGGAACGAGGCC
>JARRPA010000144.1:0-6343 GCA_037383305.1 Gemmatimonadota bacterium
CTCCAGCTTGTCGAGGAGCTCGGCTTCGGGAACGATTTCCGAAACGCCGTCCCGGATACGTTCGAGCTGTTCGGTTGCCGTGGGAAACATTCGGGGCGGCCGATCTGTACCTTTGTATCTGATGGTCGGAAAACGGTCGCTGGACCGTCCGACCGCCGCGTCGGCGCGGTCGGAGAGCGCGAAGGATAGAGATGGCATCAAGCGGAAGCAAGAATCGATTCCCGGGACCCGGCCGGATCGTGGAGTCTCTTCGGGATCCGAAGGTCCGCTGGATCCTCGGATCGAGCGTCCTCGGGTTGATGGCCTTCGGAGCAGGCCTGTCGGCGGGAACCTGGTCGCACATCTGCGATGGCTGCCCGTCGATCGCCCAGATCTACGCCTTCGAGCCGAAGGAAGCGACGCGGGTCTACGCGTCCGATGGAAGCCTGCTTCACGAGTTCGCGGTCGAACGAAGGACCGCGGTTCCCTACGCCAGCATTCCCCCTCACGTGATCGAGGCCTTCGTCGCCGTCGAAGACCGCCGATTCTGGGAGCACGGAGGCGTGGACGTGCCGCGGACGGCCCGGGCGGTCGCCGAATTCGCCTTCGCCGGATACGACGCCGCCGGCGGAAGCACCATCACGCAGCAGCTGGCCGGCAACATGTTCGCCGGAGTGGTCGACCGTCGTGACATCTCGGTGCACCGGAAGCTGCGCGAGATGAAGGTCGCCCGATCACTGGAGCAGGCCTTCACGAAGCAGGAAATCCTCGAGGCCTACCTCAACCAGATCAACTTCGACGGGGTCTACGGCGTCCAGAACGCGTCTCGCCACTACTTCGGCAAGGATGTTCAACAGCTGAACCTGCCGGAAGCGGCGACACTGGCCGCGATGCCCGTGGCGCCGCGCCGGTACAACCCGAGTCGAAATCCGGAGCGGGCGGTCAGCCGGAGGAATCTGGTGCTCGACCTGATGGAGACCCAGGGCAGGATCACGGCGGCCGAGGCCGCGGCCGCGCAATCCTACCCGCTGCTGCTGCGGGACTCCGGAGAGGACGGCACCACCGCGCCTTACTTCGTCGAATGGGTCCGCAGGATCCTGATCGAACGTTACGGCACCAGTCTCTACGAAGATGGTCTTCGCATTTACACGAGCCTGGACCCCCGCCTGCAGGCTATCGCGGACTCCGCGGTTTCCGAGCAGCTCGCCTGGATCGAAAAGCAACCGGGGTTCCGCGCTCCCACGTACGCGGAGACCCGCGACTGGGCGCCCGAACGACTCGAAGGCGCGAACATGCCGTACATCCAGGGCGTGTTCATCGCGATGGACCCGGGCAACGGCGATGTACTCGCCCTGATCGGAGGTCGCGATTTCGGGGACTCCGAGTTCAACCGCGCGACACAGGCGCAACGGCAGGCGGGCTCCGGCTTCAAGCCCTTCGTTTATACCGCCGCTATCGCTTCGGGGATGCCGCCGTCCGAGGTGATCCTGGACACGCCGGTCGAGTTCCCGCAGCCCGATGGTACGATCTGGTCACCCAAGAACTTCACGAACGACTTCGCCGGCCCGCTCACGCTGCGGGACGCGCTTCGCAGGTCAGTCAACGTGGTCGCCGTCAAGCTCGGACAGCGGGTCGGGATCGAGTCGGTGGCTCAGTACGCTCGTCGGATGGGAATTACGACGGAGATCCCGAGAGTCCCGTCCACCGCGATCGGTGCCGCCTCGGTTCGTCCGCTGGAGATGGCCGAAGCCTACACGACGTTCGCGAATCTGGGCGTCCGTGTGTCTCCGCGACCGATTCTGAGGGTGGAGAGCTCGGACGGCGATGTCCTCTGGGAGTCTCCGGTCGAGCGCGAGGAAGTGATCGACGAGAAGACCGCCTGGATCCTCGTTTCGATGATGCGGGACGTGGTGGACCGGGGATCCGGCATCCGCGTCCGCGCGCTGGGCGTGCCGTCCAGCGTTCCCGTCGCCGGGAAGACCGGCACGACGAACGAAGCGACGAATGCCTGGTTCCTCGGATACACGCCCGATCTGGTGACCGCCTCGTGGGTGGGATTCGACCTGCCCGCTCCGATTCGCCTGAATGCGCAGGGCGGACAGGACGCGGCACCGATCAACGCCCGGGTATTGAAGTCGTATTACGCGTCGCATCCCGCGCCTGCACCTTGGCCGATGCCGGCCGGGATCGTGTCCCGGCGGGTTGACGCGACGACAGGCCAGCTCGCCGATGTGGGCTGTCCGGAAGAGTCGGTTTACACCGAATACTACGTCCAGGGCACCGAACCGCAGACCAGTTGTGAGGCCCACGGCCCGTGGGGGCAGGCCGATCCGCGAATCGGAGAGCCGCCCGACTCGCTCGCTCCCCCCGTGTCGGAGGACTTCGACTTCTGAGCGGAGCCCTCCGCGGGCCGTGCGGAGCGCCTCGCGGCACTGGACCGCGGTCGACCCGGTCGGGTGAGGGCCCCCTTCAGCGGGTCAGCCGCTCCCTGCCCCGTTCCACGGCTTCGCTCAGGCGATCGCTCGTGCGGTCCGCGCGCGTGCGGGCACGACCGGCCAGACGCTTCGTCTCTCGCGCCGTGCGATCGGCGAGGCGCCGCGTCTCCTCCCGAGCCTCGTCGAAGGCCTCCGTCGCCGTGTCGCCGAGCTCTTCTGCCTTGCGGGCCAGTTGACGCCGGGTGCGCTTTCCGCTCTGCGGCGCGAGCAGAAGGGCAGCCGTCGTCCCCACGAGCGCGCCGAGAGTCATGCCCACGATGAAACTCAGAGCGTCGCGGTATTCCGAATTCCCCATCTCTCCCTCCTCGGTAGTGTCGGTGTGCGCTCGGTCCCGGAAGCCTTTTCGCTCCGTGAGCCCGTCGCACATCTCCAATCTGGCGAGTCGGGGCCCGGAAACCAACTGCATGGGTAGTTCGTGAGCAGGCACCGGTTTGCCGGGGTCCGCGCTTCCGCTACCTTTTGCTCGCCCGAAGCGATCCGACAGTTACCGAGAATGGGAACGCGATGGAAGGGAGATCGAATCCGCAGGGCCTCGACTGGGAGACGCTGGCGGAAGCATGGCAAAAGCTCGGTCTCGGCGACCTTCGAGTCGAAGAGCCCGGTCCGGGACTGCTGGAGCTGCGCATAGCGGACCGCGGCCGCTCCGCCGTGCCGGAAGACACGATCGGAGAGCTTCTCCGAGGGCTACTGGCGGTTCTGGCCGGGCAGCCCGTGGGGCTGGCCCGGGGTCCGGCCGACGACCCGGCAGGCTCGCCGATCCGCTTCCTCATCGGCTCACCTCGCCTCCTGGCGCGAATCGGTCCCGACTACGAGTCGGGTGTCGAGGCGCGCGCGTTGACAACGGGAGCGGGCAGCTGAACGCGAGGATCGGTCGAGTCGTGGCTCTGGATTACGGCCGGCGCCGGATCGGAATCGCGATCTCGGATCCCGGCCGAATTCTCGCGTCGCCGCACGCGGTTATCGAGTATCGTGGCCCCTCGGGTGAGCCACCGCCCGACCTCATCGCCATGCTGCGCGAAATCGAGCCTGCGGAGGTGCTGCTGGGAATTCCCGTGAACATGGACGGCAGCGAGGGCGAGATGGCGGTGGAGACCCGACGTTTCGGCGTCGGGATCACCGACCTCCTGGGCATCCCGATCGTAGAGAGGGACGAACGGCTGAGCTCACTGGAAGCGGATCGGAGGTTGAGAGAATCGGGGCTGCCGCGAGCCAAACGGCGGAACAAGGGGCGGCGGGACATGATGGCAGCGACCGTCATCCTCGAAGACTACCTGGCGGAGAGTTGAATGCGTGACCCTCGTCTCACCCGCGTGACCGGGCGCGTCAGGCGAACGAAGTCGGGCCGTGGAACTCTCCTCATCGCGCTCCTGGCGATGGGGGCGTGCGATTCCGCATCCTCCCCGGGCGACGGCCCTGTGGAGGGGACGGAGGTCGTGATCCCGGCCGGAGCCACCGCGCTGCAGGTCGGTGAGGCCCTCCGGTCGGCCGGCCTCGTCCGGTACCCACGGGCCTTCGCGCTGACCGCCCGGGTGATGGGCACGGAGGGTAGCCTGAAGGCCGGCCGTTATCGTTTCGCGCGCGACGCCTCGTGGTTCGCAATGCTGGAGCAGTTGGAGCGGGGCTCGGTAGAGACGGTCTCGCTGACGATCCCGGAGGGCTTCACCGTGCGTCAGATCGCCGCCCGCATCGCGGAGTTCACGGGCGATCCGCCGGACTCGGTCGAACGACTCATGGAAGACTCGGCCCTCGTCGCCGAACTCGAGGTGCCCGGGCCCACACTCGAGGGCTACCTGTTTCCCGACACGTACCGCTTCGCTGAAGACCTCCCGGCCCGTTCGGTCGTCCGCGCGCTCGTGGATCGCTACCACGATTTCTGGACGCTCGAGAGACGGGCGAGGCTCGATTCTCTGGGTCTTACAGAACGGGAGCTCGTCACGCTCGCCAGCATCGTCGAGAAGGAGGCCCGGGTTTCCGAGGAACGGCCGGTCATCGCCGGCGTCTACTGGAATCGCATCCAGCGTGGCATGCTGCTCCAGGCCGATCCGACGGTGCAGTACGCACTCGGCGGAGAACCGCGGGAGAGACTCCTGTATGCCGACATCGACTCCGTGGCGGGGCATCCCTACAACACGTACACGCAGCCGGGCCTGCCCCCGGGCCCGATCGCCTCACCAGGCGAGGCAGCCATGGACGCATCGCTCTCCCCGGCGGATGTGCCGTACCTCTATTTCGTCGCCCGTCCTGACGGATCACACGAATTCACTCGCACGAACCGCGAGCACATCAACGCCAAGAACCGGATTCGAGCGGAGAGCGGACGCTGATGCCGGAAGGCGGGCGAAGCGTGGCCGACCCGAAGCTCGCGGCCCGACTTCGCCTGATGGTCCTCACCGATCCGTCTCCCGCCTGTGGACGCAGCCTGGCGACCGTCGTGAACGAGTGCCTCGATGCGGGAGCCACCGCGATCCAGCTCAGGGACAAGCATGCGTCCGCCCGGGAGTTGTTCGACATCTCATCGGAACTCCTGCCCGGAATCCGGACACGAGGGGGGCTGTTCATCGTCAACGACAGGTTTGATGTGGCCGCCGGAGTTCCTGATCGGGTTCTCCGTCGACGACCCCGAGAGCGGCCGGGAAGCCGCGGAAGCGGGTGCCGACTACCTGGGAGTCGGTGCCGTGTTCGGCACGACCTCGAAGCCCGGGCTCGAATTCGAGTCGATCGGACCGGAGCGCGTTGGCGAAGTGCTGAGGGCGGCCGGCGTACCCGGCGTCGGAATCGGTGGAATCACGGCAGCCACCGCTGCCGAAGTGGCCGGAGTCGGAGCCGGCGTCGCGGTGCTCGGAGCGGTGATGCACGCCGCCGATCCGGCTGCTGCCGTTGTCGATCTCGTCCGGGCCATGGAGATCGGAAGGTGACGGAACGGCGCGGGACACAACTTCTCACCCTGCTCATCGCGCTCCTCGGCCTGGCTGTCCTTCTGGCCCGCGGCCCGCTGCTGATGAACGATTTCGTCGAATACTGGGCGGCTTCGAGACTCGTTCTCACGGGAGGTAATCCCTACGACCCCGCACAGATGCTCGCCGTCGAACGCTCGGCCGGCTTTCCGGGCGTCGAGCCGCTTCTCATGCTGAATCCCCCGCCGGTCCTTGCTCTCGTTCTTCCCTTTGGCGCGATGCCGTACCGGCAGGCCGCATTGCTCTGGCTGATCGTCAATTCGGTCGCGCTGCTCTGGAGTGTGCACCTGCTGTGGGACCTGGTCGGTGGGTCGATACGCACGCGCCGGGCGGCGCTTGCGATGAGCGTGTTCTTCCTGCCGAGCGTGGCCGCCCTGGTGCTCGGGCAGATCTCGATTCTCATCCTGCTGGGGCTTGCGCTTCTCCTTCGATTCGAGCGTCGTGCCCATTGGGCCGCGGCGGGGGCTTCCAGTACACTGCTGCTCATAAAGCCTCATGTCATCTACCTGGTCGGGGCGGCACTGGTCGCCTGGTGGATTCGAACCCGCAACCGGGATTTCCTGCGCGGAGCCTGCCTGGCCGTCCTTCTCTCGCTCGTGCCACTCGCCTTCGATCCCTCCCTTTTCGGCCAATATTTCGAGATGCTGCATACCGAATCGTTGGAGCATTTTTCGACCTCCACTCTCGGCACTTTGCTCCGAATCGCGGCCGGTGACCCGAGCCGGTTTGGACTGCAGTTTCTGCCCATGGTGCTCGGGTTCGCGTACCTGCTCACTCGTCTGCGGCGCCGTCGCGGATCGGAATGGAGCTGGGAACGGGAGATGCCCGCACTGGTCACGGTCTCGGCTGCCACGGCGGCTTACGGGTGGCTTTTCGACTACGTCGTCCTTCTCGTCGCGGCCCTGCCGATGCTGG
>JARRPA010000145.1:0-5052 GCA_037383305.1 Gemmatimonadota bacterium
ATCGCCGCGAGCCAGAACTCCGCTCTTCGATTGCTGACCGCGTTCAGCGCCGACAACATGACGATCGAGATGAACAGGGGCATCTGCCAGCTGAGGGCCTTCTCCGGCGGCAGTAGCTCGGGAAGGATGAACATCGCGAGCAGAGACAGAAACAGGACTCCGAAATGGCCGACGCGGGATGTCCGGGCCGATCCGGGGAGATTCAGATCCAATACACACTCCCTGTTCTAGATCTTGTCGTCGCGGGACGCCGGCCTGCACCTGTCGCCTCTCGACGCGGAGTATACCGAATCGGAGAGGGGAGATGAAATGTCAGGGGCCCCGATACGCGACGCCTGCCGCTGTCGCGACCGGCGAAGGCGGAATATCCTCGGAACAACCCGAGGAATGAACGGAGGGTACGGTCTTGTCAGCAGGAGCCAGAATGACGGGCGAACGCGGGTGGATCGTGACGGCGGCGATCGTGGCTGGCCTCTCGATTCTGCCAGCCCGCGCCGGGGCTCAGGAGATCCCGCGTGACGCCTACTTTTCGTATGTCCCGCTGGAGGTTCCACGGGCGTATCGCGAGACGGCCGCCAGCGGGCGCCTTCATCTGTTCGGAGATTCTGCGGCCGCCGGATACCGGGATACGGACCTGGATGGCATCGACGATCGTCGTGCCGAAATTCTGGAGAGTCTCGCGGTTCGTTTCGCGCCCCTCCTGGTGATGAATTCCACGGCCGTGCCGCTGGACGTGTTGCGCACGACGACCGAGCCGGACGCATTCAAGATCAACGTGGACGTCTGGCGGAACGACCGGCCCGGGGGACGGCTCGTACGTTCCGAGTCGATGAACGCCTTCGATGCGGTGACCGATCCGTGCATGGATGCCGACCTGGCCTCGGGCGCTGACACGTCCGATTGCCGCCTTCGCCGACTGCTGATGCAGTACGCCATCGACGGTCCGACCGACGCCCCGGAACGAGCCTCGGCTCGCGTTCCCGGAGAGAGCGGTCATGAAATTCTCTGGGTCGATTACCCCGGACGCACCGAGTCGGACTGGAGCGAGATCTACGTGGATCGGGTCAGCGGGAAATTGCCTCGCAGATTTCACGATCTCGTGCGGACGTATGTGCACCCGTTCGTCCGAGAGGCGAGCGCATTTCCGGACGAAAAGACGTACGAATTCGTCCTGCAGTACTGGTTCTTCTACCCCTGGAACGACGGAGGCAACAACCATCTGGGGGACTGGGAGCACATCAACGTCATCGTCTCGCCCTTACACTCGGTAGAACGCGCGCAGACGGAGTCCGAGATTCGGTCCCTCCTGGACGGAGACGGACTGGAGGCCACGGCCGGACCGGAGCAGCTCGTGATCCGTCGCATCGACTACTACTTCCACAGCAACGTATGGACGCTGGACTTTTCGCTGCCGAATGCGTACGCGCCTCGAGCCGCGTGGGAGGACCAGGTGCGCCGACAGGTGCAGGAGCGCGGGGGAGAGAGCTGGTTCTGGGAGGTCGTTCGAAACCGGGCGTGGGCGGACGCGTCGGAGACGCGGGTCAACACGCACCCGGTCGGCTGGATCGGGGCGGACAACAAGGGGCTCGACCAGCTGCTCTCCGCTCCCGGCGGGACGAATCGCGATTCGCACGGCACCTACCTGATGCCCGGCCTGTACAAGGCCATCGGACCGGCCGGAGCGGCCGAGAATCTGGCCGAGCATTTCGATCACAGGGAGTACTGGGCGGCGCCGGAGCCGACTCGGGCCCGTTGGACCGAGCGCTGGGAGCGCGGTGGCGTCGTCGACCTGTCGCACCCCGAACGGGTCGTGCTGGTGCCGGACGTCGACCGCGTGGCACGGCTGGTCCAGCGACACCCGGAGACCCGGGCGAGCTGGAGCTGGCTGGTCCTGCCGGTGCGATTCGGCTACCCGGCCGTCGCATCCCCCTTCGCGGGTGTCGTGTCACACGCGGAGACCGGAAATCTCGCCGTGCTCGGCCCCGCGTTCAACGCGGGCTGGAACCGGGCCGGTGAGAGCGAAGGCTTCTCGTCCTACGATCCGAACAAGGTCTCGAGACTGTTCCCGCTCCAATGGCAGGACAACTTCATCAACTCCTGGGGCTGGCTGAATCTCACGGCCCCGACGATCGCGATGTTCCCGCCGATCGACCTGTTGTGGCGCGTGGTGGCGCTTCCGTTCCGCGCACTCCTGCAGAATCAGGATCCGACCTTCTATCCGGTCGAGCGACTGCCGCTGCGGTACGTCGGTCTCGGCAGCGGTTACTCTCGGATGGCTTATCCGTCGGAGGCGTACACGGAGCTGCTGATCTACGACACGCAGTTAGACGAACTCCTCTTGAAGATCGTCTTTCACGGCCTGATCAACGGCTCGGAGAACACGCAGATCACGGCGCTCGATGATTTCGCCGACCCCGGTGAAACCGCGTACTTCCTGCTCTCTTTCTTCATCGGTGACCGCTTCGTCTCGGAGAACGCTCTGCGGCACTCCCGCTCCGACATCGGCCTCGTCGCGCGGTACTCGGACGCTCCACCGCTCGACATACGCGGTGATTTGAATTTCTGGGAATACACGGGCTCCTTCCGCTACGATCTGACGACCGGTTCCCTGCGAGTGTTTCCCAAGGCGGGCTACGGCCTGAGCTGGTACCGGATCGAGAACGTGGCCGCGAACGGCGATCCGTTCGAAAATCCCGACTCGGAGTGGATCCGGAAGCCGGGCTTCTTCGAGAATCTGCTTCCGAATACATGGCACGCCGGCGCCGGACTCGAGTGGATCGTGCTCAAGAACTACGCGACTCCCCCGCACGGAATCGACCTTTCGCTTCGCATCGAGTGGAGCTGGTACACGAACAAGCTGGGGATCGATTTCGGCGATCTTCCGCTCCAGACCCTGATAGAAGCAGGTGTCCCGGCCGCCGACCTGCCCGTGAATCGATCCGTGGGCCGCAGCGAGCTCCGCTTCGGCGCCACGCTGAGCTTCTGAAAATCCGGCATACCTGGAAGAGGATCCGCGAAAAGGCATGGACAGACGACGGATTTCCTGCATCGGACGACCGGTGGACCCCGCGTGGCCGACCAACCTCGCGATCCTGATTCTGTCGCTCACCGTCGTTCTGGTCGTGGCCGGCTTCCGACTCCTGCTCGGTGGACTCACCTTCCTTCCCGCACTGGTCACGGGCGCTCTTGCGGGAGCCTCCGTCTTCCTGGCCTGGGCTCTCGCACGCGAGCTGGATCCCGATGAGGATCTCGCGGCGTTTGTCGGCGCGCTGATCGCTCTTCCCACCTGGGAGCTGCTCGGATCGCCCCGCTTTGCGACCGTCCTGCTTCTGCTCCTCGCCCTGCGGATCGTGAATCGCACCGTCGGGCCGGCGGCTCGCCCGCTCGATTCGATCGTGATTCTGTCGCTCACGGGCTGGGTTGCCTGGCAGGGAGACTGGGTGACGACGTTCGCGGTATTTCTCGCATTCGTAATGGACTCGACCCTGGCCCCGGTTCACAGGCCACACCTCGCGGCCGCAGGCGCGGCGCTCGCACTCACGGGAGTCGCGGCGTCCCGGTCCGGATTTCCCCCGATTGTGTCCGATGCGAGTTTCGTGTCGGTCGGAGCGCTCGCGCTCGTATTGCCCTTTCTCGCCGTCGTGGCGGAGTCGCGATCTCTCCGGACGCTCAGCGACGTGGGCGCTCAGCCGCTGAGCGCCCGGCGCGTGAGGTCGGCCCAGGCGCTCGCCATCCTCGCCGTATCTCTTGCGGTCCTGATCGACGGCACGGAGGGCCTCGCGGAGGTGTCACCGCTGTGGGCGGCGCTCGTCGGGTGCGGCGCTTTCGGATTGGTCACGCGTCGATTCGCCCGGGACTGAGTCGAGCCGACGAGCGGTCCGCCTATCCTTTCCGGGCGGGTGACAGCGACAGTTCGGCCGCGCGCCTCGCATGAATCACTGCACTGTCGAAGGTGGGAACCGGCGAGTCTCCGGGGCGAACGAGCAGGCCGATCTCCGTACAGCCGAGAATCACCCCTTGCGCCCCCTGCGCGGCGAGTCCCCTGATGATGTCCTGGAACTCGCGACGTGAGGCTTCGGTGGTCTCGCCCCGCACCAGTTCCGAGAAGATGATGTCATCGACCCTCAGGCGCTGATCCTCGGGGGGCACGAGCACCTCCAGCCCGTGCCGGAATGAAAGGCGCTCCCGGTAGAATGGCTCGCCCATCGTAAAGCGCGTGCCCAGGAGCCCGACCGTCCGCGTGCCGGCCTCGAGCACGGCAGCCGCGACTGCGTCGGCGATGTGCAGCAGAGGAATGTCGATCGCCGCCTCGATCGCGGGGGCCACGCGATGCATGGTATTGGTGCAGAGGACCAGGAACTCAGCGCCGGCCGCCTCGATTCTCCGGGCCCGTTCGGCGAGAATCCGCCCGGCGCCCTCCCAGTCACCGCCCGAGACAAGCGCCTCGAGCTCATGGAAATCGACGCTCCACAACACGAGTCGCGCGGAATGAAATCCTCCGAGGCGCTCCGCAACGAGCCGGTTGATCTCCCGGTAGTAGGGAACGGTGGACTCCCAGCTCATCCCGCCGAGCAGTCCGATCGTCCTCATCTCAACGCTCGATCGGAACGCCGACCAGGTTCCCCCACTCCGTCCACGACCCGTCGTAGTTTCTGACGTTTCGATAGCCCAGGAGGTGCGTGAGTACGAACCAGGTGTGGCTGGAGCGCTCCCCGATCCGGCAGTACGCGATGATCTCGTCGTCCTCGGAGAGACCGATCTCGTCCCGATAGATCGCCGCGAGCTCCGAGGCCGGGCGAAACGAACCGTCCTCCTGCGTGGCGCGCTTCCACGGCACGTTTCGCGCGCCCGGGATGTGCCCGCCTCGCAGCGCTCCCTCCTGCGGGTAGTCGGGCATGTGCAGCATCTCGCCCGAAAACTCCTGGGGGGAGCGAACGTCGACGAGGGCGCCGCGCCGGTCCACGTGGCGGAGCACCTGGTCGCGGAAGGCGCGGATCTGCGAATCGTCGCGTTCGGGGACCGGGTACTCCGTCGGCGGTCGGTCGGGAACGT
>JARRPA010000146.1:0-5015 GCA_037383305.1 Gemmatimonadota bacterium
AAGATCAAGGACTCCGTGCCCCGCTTCGAGTGGGAGATGCACGCCCCGCTGATCTACGAGATCAACCGGCTGAAGAAGGAAAAGAACGCGATCATCCTGGGGCACAACTACATGGTGCCCGAGATCTTCCACGGGATCAGCGACTACGTGGGCGACTCGCTCGGCCTGTCGATCATCGCCAAGGAGGCCGAGGCGGACATCATCGTCTTCTGCGGTGTCCATTTCATGGCCGAGACCGCGAAGATCCTGAATCCCACCAAGACCGTCCTGATCCCCGACCTCGAAGCGGGCTGCTCGTTGTCGGAGAGCATTACGGCGGCCGACGTGCGGCTGATGAAGGAGCGCTACCCCGGTGTTCCCGTCGTCACTTACGTCAACACGCCGGCCTCGATCAAGGCGGAGTCGGACATCTGCTGCACCTCGGCCAACGCCGTGGCGGTGGTCGAGTCGCTGGGCGTGGACAAGGTGATATTCCTCCCCGACGAATACCTCGGACAGAACGTCGCCAAGGAGACGGACGTCGACGTGATCGTCTGGAAGGGCCGCTGCATGGTCCACGAGCAGTTCACGGTGGAGGAGATCGAGGCGTATCGTGCGCAGTATCCCGGCATCGAGGTGATCGCCCACCCCGAGTGCTCTCCCGAAGTATGCGACGTGAGCGATTTCGTCGGCTCGACGACGGCGATGATCGACTACCTGGACGACGCGAAGTCGAACCACGTGATCATGGTCACCGAGTGCTCGATGTCGGACAACGTCATGGAAGCCCACCCCGACCTCGAATTCGTCCGCCCGTGCACGATCTGCCCGCACATGAAGAAGATTACGCTCGACAAGACGCTCGCTTCGCTCCAGAACCTGCAGTTCGAGATTCACCTCGAGGAGGAGCTCCGAAAGAGGGCGCTCGTGGCCGTGGAGCGCATGCTCGAGATCGGACGGAAAGACTGAGCGGGAGGAGCCGGGGATTGAGACTCGTGGCTCTTCTCTTCGCGGCACTGGTCCCGCTGCTCTTGGCGGGCTGCGAGGAACGCGGTCTCGACTTCAGCGAAGGTGTCCCGCTCGCGATCACCTTCGACGACCTGCCCTGGACCGGAGGTACGAGCGGCATAGGACGGGCGGCCGCGCTGGAGCGCACCGACCGGCTGATCGGACAGCTCGAGTCGCGCGGCGTACCTGCCGTCGGGCTGGTCACCTGTGAGAACCTGCTATCCGACGGTGCCGCGATCCGACGCTGGCGTCAGGCAGGCTTCGAGCTCGGGAATCACTCGTTCAGCCATCGGGATCTCAATCGGACCGATCCCGCTGTGTGGCTGTCGGATGTCCGTGAGTGCGACGATCGACTTCATGCTCTGACCCGGGACTCGATCCGCTGGTTCCGGTACCCGTTGCTGCACGAGGGCGCGACGACAGGTGTACGCGACTCGGTCGCCCGTGCCCTGGCACGCATGGGCTACCGCAACGCGCACGTGACGATCGACAATTCCGAATGGGTTCTGGCCCGGGCCTACGACCTGGCCGTGCGCCGAGCGGATTCCCTGCGAACTGCCGAGATCGCGAATGCGTACGTGGATCACCTGGTCGACGCCGGTCGGCACTTCAGGAGCGTCGCCCGGAACCGGTTCGGGCGCGAGACGGGGCAGGTGCTGCTGCTCCACGCGAACCGACTGGCCGCGGACCACGTGGGAACCGTGATCGACGCGCTCGTCGCCGACGGTTTCGTGATCCGGAGTCTGCCCGAAGTGATGACCGATCCCATCTTTCTCGAGCCCGACGGATACGCGGGACCTCGCGGTCTATCCTGGTTGTACCGGGTCGAGCCTGCGATCGAGGACGACCCGTGGGACGAGCGGGCCGAGGCGGCGATCGCGGAGAGAGTCGAAGTCAGCTGATTTCGTCGATCGGCTCAGCGGTGGCGTTTCACCTGCGAGCCGCGCAGTACCTTCGCTCGCGCCCAGATGTCGTCCATCATCTCGCTCGTGAGCCGGCCTGTGAACGTGTTCTGCTGGCTCGGGTGATAGGAGCCGAGCACCGGTAGCATCCCCGTGGCGGCCATCCGGGCGGACTTCGACATGTCCACGACGGTCTCCATCCCATGTCCGAATTTCGGTCGCGGCCGCACCACCCCGCCTCCGAGCGAGTCCAGCGTCCGCAGGGAGTTCGTCCAGGCGAAGCCACCCAACGTCACCACCACGCGCACCGACGCGAGAAGCGGTATCTCCCGCTCCAGCCAGGGAAGACAGGCATCGCGCTCGTTCGTCGAAGGCCGGTTCCCGGGAGGCGCACAGCGGACGACGGCGGAAATCCAGGTGCCCGACAACGTGAGGCCGTCGTCACGCGACTCCGAGGAAGCTTGCGAAGCGAGCCCGGCGGCATTCAGCGACCGATAGAGCCAGTCGCCGGAGCGGTCGCCGGTGAACATGCGGCCGGTGCGGTTGGCCCCGTGGGCGCCGGGCGCGAGACCGACGACGAGGAGCCAGGCATCGGGATCGCCGAAACCGGGGACGGGTCGTCCCCAGTAGGCCTGGTCGGAATACGCGGCGCGCTTCGTCCGGGCCACCTCCTCACGCCATGCCACCAGGCGTGGGCAGCGGCGGCAGGCGACCAGTTCGGTCTCGAGCTGCTCGAGCGGACTTTCGCTTCGTCTCATTCCGCGTCGGCGCGAAGCTCGACGTCGAGCGATTCCTTCGGTGCGTCGAGCACGACGGACGTATTCGTGCCTTCGATCCCGGGAAGCCCGAGCATGCTCTTGATCTCGCGGTTCATTTCCGTCTCGTCGGCGAAACGGCCGATCACCATCACGTCGAACTCGCCCGTGATCTCGAAGACGTGCGTCAGGCTGGGGTGTTCGCTGAGCGACTTCACGATTCTCGGAAGCGCCTCGCCCCGGGCCTTGATACGGGTCACGGCTACGAGCCCGAGGCCCAGCTGACCGTAATCGAGCACGGCCCGGTATCCGCGGATCACTCCGCGCTCCTCCAGGTCCTTCAGCCGGGCTCCCACCGTGCTCGCGGCGACGCCCAGGGCGTCGGCCAGCTGGCGGTTCGAGCGACGTGCGTCGATCTGCAGCTCGCGAAGCAGCCGCGTGTCGAGGTCTCGGTAGGTCAAGCTCCCTCTCCCGTGATGGGGCCGGACGGCCGCCGGTTCGTTGCCAGGACAGGACGATAGCCCCGGTGGCCGTCCGACTGCGAGAGGATCGAGCGCCTGCCGACCGTACGGCTGCGGCTCGGCAAGCCACGAGACCTGCCGCGTTCCTCTGCTTCTACTGCTCGAGGATCTCCAGCATCAGTTTCTTCGCGCGCGGATCGTCGGAACGACCGACCCAGAACACTGCGTTCTGCTTCAGGTCGGGATCGGTCTCCGTTCGGGCGATCTCCAACAGCACGTCGAACGCGGCCGGGTCCTCGCTCTGGGTGAGCGCGAACATCACCTGCTCCTTCTGCTCTCTGCTTTCCGCTTCGCGGTACAGCTGGCCGAGACGGTTCGGCGTGATGCTACCGCTTCGAGCTGCGGCGAACAGCGCCATCTCCCGGATCTGAGGGTCCTCGCTCGGATCCGCTGCGACGGAGTAGAGGAACCCCGGATCGATACCGGTCGGCGACTGAGACAGAGCGAAAAGCGCAGCTTCCCGGGCCTCGGAATCGTCGTTCGGCAGCTTCTCGAACAGGTCCACGAGATACTGGGTGTTCTCGGCCGAAGGCTGCTGTGCGAGACCCTGAATCGCCATCGTTCGCACTCCCGGATCCACGTCGGATCGACCGGCGATCTCGCGCAACGCGCGACCGGACTCGGGCCCGGGCATCTGTCCCAGGGCGAAGACGGCAGCCTCCTGCAACTCGGAATCCCCGCTCCGCGCTGCGTTCATCAGGGCGCTGGCCGCCCGTGGATCACGACTGCGCGCGAGCCAGTGCGCCGCGTGCATCCGGACCTCGGGGTCCGGGTCGTTCTGCAGGATGTCCAGCATCAGATCGGTGGTTCGATCGTCCTCCAGACGGGCGGCGAGAAACACCGCCTGCTGCCGGAGCATGGCCGTCTCGGCCGTCCGGGTCCGGAGAATCTGGTCCAGAATCGGGATCGCGGTCTCCGGATCCGACTCCATCAGGGCCTGGAGGGCGAACATCTTCGTCTCCAGCTCCCGACTGACCGCCTCCTGGGCCTGCATCTCGGCCCGCTGCTCCCGAGTGAGCTCCGCCTCCTGCTGGCGAGAGAGCTGCTCCTGCTTGCGTTCCATCTCCCGCTGCGCTCGCTCGAGCTCGACCTGCGATCGGTCCGCGTCCCGTTCTGCGCGGGCCAGCTCCCGCTGGACATCACGCTCCATCTCCGCCTGCATTCGCGCCGCTTCCCTCTGCAGGGCCTCGGCGGCTCTCGGATCTCCGAGGCGGGCGAGGTCCGCCTGTACGCGTATGGCGAGCGACTCGGCTTCGGCGTGCGTGGCCGCGTCCGGATAGTTCTCGAGCTGCCATTGCAGCGAGTGCAGGGCCTTCCGGTAGTTGTTTCGCCCCCCGAGCTTCGAATATGCGAGCGCCTCGTAATAGAGGGCGTCGGCCGCATACTGCGGCTCTTCGTCTCGTGCCTGGTTGAACAACTCGGCCGCCCGCTCGTACTGACCCTGGTTCAACGCGCGTCGCGCCGCCTTGTAGATCGTGTCCGACTGTGGCAGCCAGTCGGTCTGCATGTGGCCGAGCGCCGTGACCGGCAGCGGGTCCATTGCCTCGGCGAACGCCGCAGGCTGCGCACCGGCCGAATTCACCGTCCCGGACATACATCCGGTCAGCAGCCACGCGGCAGTCGCCAGAGCCGCCCGCACGGGGGCCGGCACTCCGGCCGTGTTCCTCTTCACGCGTCTCATCGTCTTCCTCCTCGATCCCCTCATCGTCACGAACATCACATCCGTACCGAGCTCGGCCCGCCGGCGGCAGATGCCGCTCGCAGCCGAAACAGCAGCCGGTTCTCGTCCATTCCCTCGTCGATCCACCCGCGTTCCTCCGATCCCGCATCTGAAAGCTGGCTGATCTGCC
>JARRPA010000147.1:0-8446 GCA_037383305.1 Gemmatimonadota bacterium
CCGCCAGGTTCTCCTGCACCGCCGCCTTGGCGATGGCTTCCAGGACGGGCTCGAAGGTTTCCCGGAGTACAACCTCGCCGTTGCCTATCTCCCGTATGATGCTTCCCGATTCGCCTCTCCCGTCCGTCGAGCCTTTGGCGACCCCCTCGAGCTGTCGGCGGAAGTCACGTCGGCGCTTCAGTTCGCGGCCCGATTCGATCAGGAAAGCGATCGAGATGACCCCGAGACCGACGGTCAGGAAGACCGCCAGAGCGGGTAACCAGTTCGGGGGCAGCAGGTCGAGCATCGTCTCTATCTCCGGCTCAAGCGTCGAAATTCGTGAACAGCGACATCGGCAACTCGATTCCGTAGGCCTTCAAGCGCTCCGTGAAGCGGGGACGAATGCCGGTAGCCCTGAACTGTCCGATTACCTGGCCCTGCGAGTCGATCCCCTCGCGCTCGTAAACGAAGATGTCCTGCATGGTGATCACATCGCCTTCCATGCCGCTGATCTCCGATATCGAGACGATCTTCCGCCCGCCGTCCGTCAGGCGCCCGACCTGGACGACGACATTGATCGCGCTCGCGATCTGCTGGCGCATCCCCTTCTCCGGCAGGTTCAGACCCGCCATCGAGATCATCGTCTCGAGACGTGCCAGGGCGTCGCGCGGCGTGTTCGCGTGGAGCGTGGTCAGAGAGCCATCGTGACCGGTGTTCATGGCCTGCAACATGTCGATCGCTTCGGATCCTCTGACCTCACCCATGATGATTCGATCGGGCCGCATGCGGAGCGCGTTGATGAGGAGAAGTCGCTGTGAAACCGCGCCGGCGCCCTCGACGTTGGCCGTACGAGTTTCGAGCCGGACGCAATGAGGCTGGCGCAGCTGAAGCTCAGCGGAGTCCTCGATCGTGACGATCCGCTCGGTGACGGGAATGGACTCGGACAGGACGTTGAGGAGCGTCGTCTTACCCGCGCCCGTTCCTCCCGAGATGAGAACGTTGAGTCGGGCCTTCACGATGCCCTGCATCAGCTCGAGCATCGCGGGCGTCATCGTTTCCGTGCGCAGCAGATCGGGTGCCGACAGAACATCCCGCTTGAACTTACGAATCGACATGTGAGGTCCGTCGATCGCGAGCGGCGGAATGATCGCGTTCACGCGGGATCCGTCGGGAAGTCGGGCGTCGACCATCGGGGACGAATCGTCGATCCGCCGACCGACGGCAGAGACGATTCGATCGATGATCTGCAGCAGGTGGCGATCGTCCTTGAATCGGACATCGGATCTCTCGAGACGTCCCTGTCGCTCCACGTACACCTGTTGAGAGGTGTTCACCAGGATGTCGGACACCGATGGGTCCTGCAGCAACGGCTCGATCGGGCCGAGGCCGAAGATCTCGTCCAGGATCTGCTCGACGAGGTCCTCTCGCTCCTCGAGATTCAGGGGAGCCGCTTCCCGCGCCAGAAGGTCGTGAACGACCTTTCGGATCTCCTCTACGACCTGGGCCCGGTCCAGAGCATCGATGTTCGAGAGATTCAGCCGCTCCAGAAGCTGGCGATGCACCCGTACCTTGATCTCCTGAAGGACGGACGCCCCCTGGTCCAGATCCAGGTCAACGGGAGAACCGTTCCCATCGGTGAGCCAGTTGGATTCTCCGCCACCGGGCGAAGAGCCTGTGCGGCGCGTGGGGTCGGACCTCATCCGTGGGTCCTCGGACCGTTCGAACTGATTCATGTCGCCTCGCCTCTGGCTTCACCCTGTGACCGTCCGAAGAACTTCTTCAGCGGTTTCAGGTTCTTGATCAGGCCGGACCTTGACTCGCGCCCGGGAGCGGAGCCGGTCACGTCCATTACGAAGGATCTCATATCCCGCGCGAACGATGATTTCTCGTTGAGCACGACGGGCTTGCCGCTGTTGATGGAGTTCATCACCGATTCGTAGTCGTTCGAAAGAGTCCAGTATACAGGAATCCCCAGGGTCTTCTCGATCTCCTTCAGCGAGATCGGATCGCTCGGCTGATAGCGGTTCACCACGATCCGGAGCCAATCGTCGTTCTTCACCTGGCCCATGCGCTCAAGCAGCGGCAGACAGCGCGTGATGTTCCGGAGCGAAGGAAGGTCCACGTTCGTTACCAGGAATACGCTGTCCGCCTGCTCGAACGTCGCGAGAGTCGGGGGCGTGAACGACTTCGACGTGTCCACGACGACCCAGTCGTAATGCTGTTTGACGAAATGGAGGATCTGACGGATCTGGTCGCCCGTGACCGTCTCCGCTTTCGCCGGGTGGAATGGAGCGGAGAGAAGCTCTACCCCCGAATCGTGACGCTCGATGTACGAAGCGAGCAGACCCGCATCCACGCGGTGGAAGTTCCTTACGAGGTCCACGAAGCTGAATCGAGGCTCAACACCGAGCAGGAGCGCGGTCTCGCCCAGCTCCAAATCGAGGTCGACCAGGAGTACTTTGCCCCGCGTGAGCTGGTGCAGGGAGATTGCCGTGTTCGTTGCCACGCAAGTGGATCCGGCCCCACCCTTCGGACTGAAGAAGGCCAGCAACTTCCCCGGCTCCCGCCGACGTTCCTTGACACGATGCCCGAACTTCCGGGCGATCCTGTCGATGGCGTCCTGCACCTTTTCCTCCGTTATCGGCTTCGGCAGGTACTCGGACACGCCGGCCTGCATGGCCTGGATCAGGAGTTCGGGGGTGAGCGGATCCCCCAGTCCGATGATCCGGCGGTTCGGAGCTCCCTCGATCAGAAACTGAGCGAACTTCAGACCCATGATCGGATCGTCCGCAATGTCGAGGACGATCAGATCCCCTTCCGGCGCGGTCATCGGCGCCAGCGGAGCCATGATGACCTCGAGTCCGATCTTGATGCCGATCTCGTCAGCCGCGACCACCTTCTGCAGAAGGCCACGCACCGCATCGTCCGTCGAGATGATCGCGCTCTTGATCGTTCGTTCTTCCATGATTCCTGTTCCGTACCCTGACTGTTTCAGTTTCGGTGACCGGCGAGCCGGTCAGGACCCGTCGGACTTGAGGTCCGTCGGGTCCGCCGCCGGCGCGAGTTCCATACCTCCCATCCAGTCCCACGTCTCGGGCTCCCCCGTCGGGACGGGCGGGCTCTCGTCGAGCGGACGGACGATTACAGGGGACACCAGGACCAGCAGCTCGTTCCGGTTCAGTCGCACTTCCTTCGATCGGAACAGGCTCCCCAGACTCGGGATGTCACCCAGCAGCGGGATCTTGTCGATGTCCTGGAGCATCGAGTTGTCGATCAGACCTGCGATCGCGAAGGTCTGCCCGTCGCCCAGCTCGATCTCCGTCTCGGCCTTCCGAGTGAGAATCGATGGGATGTTGAATCCGGACAGAGTCAGCCCGTTCGCGAAATCCAGCGTCGACACTTCGGGGGCCACGTGCAGCCGGATATTGCCCGAGGCCATGATCTCCGGCTTGAAGTTGAGGCGGACGCCGTACTCGCGGAACTGGATCGTTACGGCACCCACGTTCGACCCTCCCTGTACCACGGGATAGGGAAACTCGCCGCCGGCCAGAAAGGAGGCTTCCTGCCCGTGCAGCGCCAGCAGGTTCGGCTCCGCGAGCGATCGGAAGCTGCCGTTCGACTTGAGCGCCTGTATGAAGGCCCCGAATCCGCCACGCGCCGGCGGTCGTCCCGTCGTGGTCCCGCCCGACCAATCTCCGGGCAGCCATCGAATCAGGTTGACCCCGGCCCGTTCCAGCGCGGTCTTGCTGACTTCGGCGAAACGGACCTTGAGAAGAATCTGACCGGGGTGTGGAACGTGGAGCTGATTCGAAACGGTCGAACCCTCTCCGACGCTCGTTCCGGCGATCGCCTCGATGCGCTCCGACACCTGCGCCGAGGCCACGCTGCCTGCGAGGACGAGGGTTCCGCCCGACGACTCGACCCGGATGTCCTCGTCCGGAAAGAGCCGCCGCAGGTTTTCCTCGAGAGAGCGCGCGTCCGCGTTGACCTTGACCGAGTAGTGAGCACGTCCACCGGAATTGTCCCAGAGCATCAGGCTCGTCGTTCCCGGCACCTTCCCGTTCACGACGAGTTCGGTGGAAGACACGACGACGACGTCCGCGACGCCGGGGTCGGCGATCGAGACCTTCGTCAGTGGCGCGCTGCGCGTGATCAGGAATGACTCCCCGGCGGCGAGTCGCACCACCTCAGGCGTGAACGCCTGGGCCCGCGCAGAGTCCGGCACCGCGATCGCGGCCGCCAGCCCGAGTGCGGACAGCAGGATTCGAAATCGGATCTGCATGAATCCCCTCCGCTCAAGTCGATGTATCGTGTTCACCGTCCGCCCCCTTCGACATTCTCTTCTTCACGTTCGAGACCTCTGAACACCTCGATCGTCCGGGCACGCGAAGCCGCGGGCTGTGGCTGCGTTCGAGCCACCGGCCGGCGGGCTGGCGTCGCCCGTTGCGGACTCGGTATCAGGGCTCTCAGCCGGGCTCCCTCGGTCGTCAGTGAATCCAGGTCCAGCGTATTTCGCAGTGCCAGCTGGATTCGACCCTTCGTCGAAGCGAGGACGAGTTTCTCCGCCTCCTCGGGCGTCGCGAGGAAAGTCACGACGGTGGTCACGACGGGCTCGTTGTCCGGCGATCGCTGGACGATCTGTCCGCTGGTGAGGACGAGCATGTTCTGCAGCACGATCTTGGTAACCGGATCGGGCTGCGCTTCACCTTCGAGCGTGACGAGCACGTCGACCCGCGTTCCCGGACCGACGAAACCGGCGACCTGGATCACCTCGTCGACGCGAACGCTGACGGCCCGCATCCCCTCGGGAATGATGATGGGCAATCCTCCGCCCGCTTCCTTCACCGCGATCTTCGCGGGAAGCAGGGGCTCATTCATCGTAACGCTCTGAATGAGTCCGCGTCCGAGCACCTCGTCAACGGAGGACGAGTACCCCTCGGGCACGGCATTGCCCGGCCATTTAGCCACCTTGATGTCCGCGACATCCAGGATGTGACCGACCGGCAGGTCCCTCGAGGCAACCACGACCTCGACGCTTTCGGTCGCGGTCGCGATGGGAGCGTTCGGCTGACGCAGATAGTTCAGCGCCAGCCATCCGGCGGCCAGCCCTGACGCAAGCGCCAGCAAAAGCACGATAATCAGTCTTCTGCTTCGCATTGCCCGTTCAACCTGCCTTTCCGGGGTCCCGCCCCGTCGGGGCGATCATGGCGTTCACGCTACCAGGCCGAAGATGGCTCCGAGCGCGATCGGGACTCCGTAGGGAATCCGGATGGCACCCTCCGTCTCCAGCGTCGGAAGCGACTTGAGATCAGCACGCATGGCGAGGCCCGCAAAGAGCGTCGCCGCCACGCCGCCCGAACTCCGGACGACGCGGCGAAGCGCTCCCCGTCTGGCAGCGACGATCAGGGCGAAAAGGCCTCCGATCAGAGCTGTAGCGAGAAGCGCGTATGTCAGTTGTAGCGGTCCGAGGAAGGCGCCGACGGCCGTGATCAGCTTCACGTCGCCGCCACCCATGCCACCGAGCGCGAACAGGGGAAAGGAGAGACCCAGACCCATGGCGGCGCCGAGCAGTCCTTCAACCAGAAGGGGTCCGCCCTGCAGGGCCCGAAGGCCGAGCGCCAGGCACAGTCCGGCGATCGTCAGTGCATTCGGGATGCGGCGCCAGGCGACGTCGGTCGCCGCCGCTGCCCCCACAAGCATGACAAGCCCCACTGCGCTCAAGTCCACAGGTATCCCCCGGGTTCTGTGGCTAACCGACAGTTCTGATCGCCGTCTCACACGAAACGGCGGGTATTCACGAGTCCCGCGAACCGGGCGGGCGGAAGCAGAACGTCACACTTCCGCCCGCCAGCGGTACGGGCTTGCTGCGCCGGATCAGGACGTGCCCGGCACCTGGCTTTCCAGGGTCGATCCGATCGTGTTGAACACATTCGCGACCCGCCCGCCGAGCAGTGCTACCGCGACGATCACGGCAAGCGCGATCAGCGCGATCAGTAGCGCGTACTCGGCGAGGTCCTGTCCGGACTCATCGGTCCAGAGCGCCTGAAACAGCTCGAGCATCCTGTCCTCCCGGCCGAAGCCATTGAGGTGTGATTTCCGGGCCGCTGTTCAGCGGCCCTGCGCGGGGACGTGCCGCCTTCTTGCGGTCACTCCCAACTTACCTGACTGCGGTCACTCCCGAACTCACTCGAACTTCCCGACCGGAGTCGTCCGGCGGACGGAGCCAGTTCACTCGATCGATCCTGTTCCGCGGGAATCGTGCCGCGATCCGCAATCGACCTCTCGCATACCAAGCAGTCGATGCCCGCCGACACCGTCCGCAAACAACGTTCCTGTTGATCGCTTCGGGCGAGAGTCTCGTATCTGATGTTCTGACAGCAAGATCGGAGACCGTCCGGCGAGAGAGGGAGGGGCGGGACCCACTACATTTAGGAGGTTCCGTTGCAAAGTGCGACAAGATCCTGACCCTCCTGGAACGTACCGGGTGGGGCCAGCCCGAGGGTTCGTTCTGCAACCAGTACCGATTTACGCGCGAAAATCTGTTGTGGCCCACCCACACTTTCGATACGCTGGAATCTGCCGGCGCCGCGAATCTTCCCACGCCGCCAGCCCGTGCGAGGCCGATCAGTCCTCCGAACCGCAGTACTTGACCTCACGAAGTGACTGGGCGACGAACGTCAGTTCGCAAACGAGATCTCCGCTGCCGTCCTTGAAGGGCGCGCGCTCACCGCCTACGAACCACTGGTATCGCACTTCGTCCCCGACCTTCCTGGATCTCCAATAGCCGTTGCCCGTCGAATCCCGGCGGTCGGAGTTCGTGATCAGGTCTCTGGTCTCGACCGTCATGCCCGGGATGAAGACACCCGACTCGACTGCGATACGGGTGTCATCGTCGATCTCCGGATGCTCCGCCAGCCAGGCGTCGCGAACATCACGACCGCTGATGTCGGAGCTGGCGCTTCCGGGTTCTCCCGGCAGATACGCGCTCCCGGCGCAAGCGACAAAAAACAGCACAATGACTGACACGATTCCGATTCGCATGGCCGACCCCGGCGAAGGGGAAAAGATCGTTGCGACACGAGTTGCCTCGCGAAAGATGCGGGAACTCGCGGGTCGGCGCCAGATCGGGATCGATACCCGGGCAGGCCGGTCGGAGGGTGGTATCTCAGCCCCAGGGTCGGCCCGGGCAGCCTTCCAGCAGCACGGCCACGGCCGCGGCGATGCTGAATCCGACGAGAGTGGCTTGCGGGAGCCAGTCCCCTCTCTTCTGCGCCACTCTACAATGCGGACAGAGTTTCGCGTCGTCAGGGATGACAGCCTCGCAGTTCCGACACTGTTTCATCGCTCCTCCTCTCTTTCCTCGGGCTCGACACGTTTCGTCCGGGACCCGGTGCGAAGCGGGACCGAAGACTACCCTGAAGCGAGGCCATCGGATTCTTCCGATTCTCTGGCGAGAAGGCGCTGGCCATCCGCCTCGAGCCACCGGAAGAGAACGACCCCACCCACGATGATCGTCACGTACGCGAGGAAAAACCGCCAGAGGACCGTGTAGGCGACCAGCAGACTCGCGGGCAGGAAGCTGCTCATCACGGCGGGAGCGAGAACCTCGGCGACACCGGATCCGCCTGGTGTCGGCATGAAGTAGAGCAGGAAGTGAAGCATGACGTGCAGGGTGACGACATTCCAGAACCCGGCATCGATCCCGAATCCTCGCAAGACGGCCCACCCCATGACGAATCGCGCCCCGAACGGAAGCACGTTGACGAGAGTGGCGAGCAGCAGGGCCAGCTTGCCGCGGACGCCGTACACCTGAATTGCGCCGTGAAGTTCCTGAAAAAACCGCAGGACTTTGCGTACTTTCGGGCCGGTACCGAAGAAGCGCACCGCGAGCAGTCGCGGGAGGCGGGGACTGAGCGCGATCGTCAGCACGATCGCGGCGATCGTTCCGAACCCGACCGCGCACCACTTGAACAGTGTCGCCGCGTCGACGTTGGCCACGGGTAGCCGGATTCCCTCGATCGAGCCGGCAGCTCCCAGGAACCAGGCCCCGAATCCGGCCAGGGAGAGAAAGAGCAAATTGACCGTGACGCTCGCGAAGTTCGTGGCGACCGAGCGGCCCAGGCTCGCGCCGTGTCGAACCAGGCCATACAGCTGGGCCGGTCCTCCACCTGTACCGGAGGGTGTGAGATACGCGAGGGCCGCCGTCGCTGCCGAAGTCTGCACGCACTTCCCGTAGCCGATCTGGATTCCAAGAGGGCGGGTGAGGATCCAGAGCCGGAGTCCGCCGCCAAACCAGTCCACCGCTGCCAGACCGAGAGCGGGCAATATCCAGATCGGTTGGAATCGCCGGAACCCACTCAGACTGCCCTGCAAGTCGTGGGTGATAAGGAACAGGGCCACGAGGCCCACGAGACTCGCCGCGGCGAACGCCGTCACGCCGACCCGGATCGCTCCGGGGGGCAACTTC
>JARRPA010000148.1:0-6119 GCA_037383305.1 Gemmatimonadota bacterium
GATCGATTCGCCTTTCGATTCCACCTCCTCCGACACGCTGATCGTTCCATTCGAGGTCGAAACCGACAGCGTGCTGTCGAACTGGGCCTCGAGCGACGGCGAGCCCGGAGTCGCCCTCCGCGCCATCGGCTCCGGAGCATCGGTGAACGTACGGACGCTGGCGGTCACGTTCGATGTCAAACCGGTCGGACAGGACTCCCTGATTCCCGCGGCTCGTTCACCGGCCGGATTCACCGTCATCTTTGATCCGCAGACGCCGCCGCAGGCCGGGGATTCCCGGCTCGGAGGTCTGCCTTCCTCCCGGATCTATCTCGACTTCGAGCTGCCCGAGGTTTGGGAAGGCCTGCAGCTCAAAGGCTCGACGATCAATGCGGCTTCGCTGATCTTCAGACCTCTGGCTCCGCCTCCGATCCCGTTCCGGCTCGAAGATCCGGTGGAGGTCGTCTCGTACCAGTTGCTGGCCGACCCGTTCGAAGTTGGTCCCAAGACGCCGATCGGGGGAGTGCTGGGTCCGCCGGATCTGATCGATCCGGAGGATCTCACGGAGGGTGATTCGGAATTGCAGCTCAGCATCACGCCGCTGGTCCTGATCTGGTCCTTCGCGCCGGAAGACTCACTGCGGGTCCTGAGAATCGGCGTGCAGGCAAGCCCCGAAGGACGCGATCTGGGATACTGGAATTTCGGCTCGGCCGAAGACGTGCCGTCGCGCAGGCCCTCGGTCCGCATGCTCGTGACCCCGCGCGTACCCTTCCGGCTACCATGAGGACCCAGGCGGCGAGCCGTGCCGCGTCGCGCCGAGCTGCAGCCTCTCTGCGAAGGGCCGCAGCGCTGTGTACCCCGGTGGTCATAGTTCTCCTGGCGCACGGCTCCACTTTGATGGCTCAGGCCCCGGTCACGAGCCTCGGGCTGGGCTATCCCGTCGCTCCTCTCGACGCCCGGGCCGCGGCCATGGGAGGAACCGGGCTCGGACTGATCGGCGGAACACTCTCCGGCCGGAATCCCGCGGATATGAGAGGGTTTTCGAGGCCGACGCTGGGAATCACGTACGCGCCGGAGGCGGTGGATGTGAAGTCGCCCGGCACATCGCAGAGTACGGCCCGAAGCCGTCTGGCGATCGTGCAGGCCGTGGTACCGCTTCGATCGTGGACCGTCGGTCTGTCCTTCGCTTCGGGACTCGACCAGGACTGGAGCGTTTCGCTCCAGGACACCCTCGAGAGTTCCTTCGGCAATTTTCCGTTCGAAGAGCGACGCGAGAACGACGGGGGCGTCAGCACGGTCACGCTCGAAGCACGCTTCAGCTGGTCCGGATTCCGCGCGCGCGGCGGCGTCGCGACGGCGATAGGCTCGCGCGTCCGGGTATCGGGAGAAATCGGCATCGGCACGGATCTCAAGGCCACTCGTGACACTGCCGGGGAGGCGACGACCTACGAGTTCGCGATGCCACTGGAGTGGTCGGTCGGAGGCAGCGCTCGGCTGGCCGAGAATCTTCTGGCCTCCGCCGCGGTCGGCTTCGCCGACTGGTCCGCCACGGCCGCCGATCTGCCGGGCGGGGCCGCCTCCGATGTCCTGTGGTTCGGAGCGGGGCTCGAGTATGTCGGACTCGAGTTTCTGGGTGCCACGATGCCCGTGCGGGCCGGATTCCGGCGCACCGACCTGCCGTTCCACGAACCGGCGGAGGACCCACTGTCCGAGACCGCCGGAACTCTCGGGATCGGTCTGGAGGTCGGTGGCGGACGGGCGGCCTTCGACGTGGCGCTGGAAATCGGTACTCGAGGCGATCTGGCCGGGAGCGGGGTGGAGGAGGGATTCCGGCGGTTTTCGCTTTCGATGGCGCTGCTGCAGTTCTGACCTGCGGGGTGCCCCGGTTCCGAATCGAGCCTACGCGGAGATCCGGTCTCGGATTCCCAGCGCCGCCGTCAGTTCCCGCTCGACGAGCGACGGGTGCGTGATCGGCCAGTCATGGCCGCGCGAGACATACCGGGTCTCGATCTGCGAGCCCGCGGAGCGCAGCAGATAGAGGTCGTATTCGCGCTGGAGGTACAGGCGGTCTCTCCTGGCCAGCACCAGTACGGAGCGAGGCGCCGTCGGCAGGAGCTCGGTGGAGATTCCGCCCAGGGTCTCCGACACGGCCGGGAAGAGGCTGCGTGGTCTGACGGCCGCCGTCCGCACGTATTCGCCGAAGATGTGAAACGCCCAGCCGATTCCCCTCCGTCCTTCGAGTCCGACGTACTCGCGTGCCTGCAGCAGGGCCGCGCGCCCGATCTTCCGCGGCCACCCCGCCGCGATCGGTATCATCGGTGCGAGGGCCACCGCCGGCCGGTTTCCGAGCAGCGCGAGCAGACCGCCGAACGAGTGCCCCGTGCGCGGAGCTTCCGGCGCGTAGCGAGCGGCAAATCGACTCACGAATTCCCGGTAGGCCCGCACCTCGTCGGGCAAGTCGGTGTGTGTCCGGAACGAGAGATCCGGCATGAACACGGTGAAGTGTCGCGCGAGAAGGAGCATGCCCGCCCGGTAATTGCGCGGATGTACCCCGTACCCGGGGAGATACAGGAGAGGCCGGTCCGGACCCTCGTGAATCTCCACGGGCACGTGCAGACCGTCGAAGGCGAACGAATCCATGCGTGCCATCGGGGCATGCTACCCCGATCGCCGGTGACGAGCAAAGACCCGCTCGGGACCACCGCCGTCGGGGCGCAGCTCCGCTGGTCCCCGCCGGTGCGGCCGTCGGTGGACCCGGAGACCGTGCCGGGGATAGTTTCCGGCGATCGAAGTTGCGAATTCGATGAGGATCGGACACCAGACATGACCTGTTACCTGTAATGAGCGCGCCTCTCGTCACTCTGCGCCGCGGGCCGGCCCGGGAATCGGCATCGTCCCCCCGGAGCGCGCCGCGTCCTCTGACCCGCAGGGCCTACATCGAGACCTACGGGTGTCAGATGAACATCGGCGACTCGGAGTTGATGAAGGGAGCGCTGGCCGATCGTGGCTACCTGCCGGTCCAGGTTCCCGAGCTGGCCGACGTGATCGTCGTCAACACCTGCGCGATCCGCGAGCATGCCGAACAGCGGGTGCTCGGTCGCATCGGACAGCTGCAGCGAGTCCGGAGGATCCGTCCCGACGTCGTGCTCGCCGTGACCGGGTGCATGGCGCAGCGAATGGGCTCCGACCTTCTCGAGAGGGCACCGGGCGTGGACATCGTCGCCGGTCCGGATTCCTATCGGCGCATTGCGGAGCTGGTGGAGGGAATCCGCGGCGGCGGAATCGAGCGGGGCCAGCTGCTGCTCGAACTCGATGAGGGGGAGAACTACGAAGGTGTGCCGTCGATACGAGGAGAGGGGACGGGCGCTTGGGTGACCGTGCAGAGGGGCTGCGATCACCGGTGCACCTTCTGCATCGTGCCGTATGTTCGGGGGCCGGAAAAGAACCGCGACCCCGGAGAGATTCTCGCCGAGGTCAGGATGGCGGCCCGAGCCGGCTACGCCGAGATCACGCTGCTCGGTCAGACCGTGAATTCCTATCGGCACGGCGACGTGGAGTTCTCCGGCATTATTCGGGAGGTGTCCCGCGTGGACGGGGTGCGACGCGTCCGTTTTACTTCGCCCCACCCCAACGACGTGGACGACGGATTGCTGGAGGTCATGGCGACCGAACCCGCCGTCTGCAGGCAGCTGCACCTCCCGGTACAATCGGGCTCGAACCGTGTGCTGCGGCGGATGGTTCGCCGGTATACGCGCGAGCAGTTCCTGCAGATCGTGGACCGCGTCCGGGATCGAGTCCCCGGGATCGCCCTCAGCACCGATGTGATCGTCGGGTTTCCGGGAGAGAACGAGAGCGACTTCGAGGAGACTCTGGATCTGATGCGTCGTGTCCGCTTCGATGACGCGTACATGTACCGTTATTCCGCCCGCGACGGAACGCCGGCCACCCGACTTCCGGCCGCAGAGTTCGTGGATGATGAGACGTCGGGCCGCAGGCTGTCCGAACTCATCACCCGTCAACGGGAGATCCAGCGCGAGATCCACGAGTCGGAGATCGACACGGTGGTCGAGGTACTGGTGGAACGAGAAGCTCGAACGCCGGGCGATCTGCTCGGGCGCACGGAGGGCGGCAAGGTCGTGGTCTTCCCGGCCCGCCCCGACCGGATCGGGGAGTTTCTTCCGGTTCGACTTCTCTCGACGACCGGCGCGACGTTTCTCGGGAGAATGGTCGGATGAACGGCTGGCTCGGTCGCGTTGCGATCGTTCTGGGCTGCGCCCTGCTCGCTTCGCTCTTCACCTGGCTGAACGCCGGCGAATCGGTGACGCTTCATCTGGGATTCATGACCCTTCGCTCAGTGTCCGTGTCCGCCGTCGTATTCGGTTCGATTCTGTTCGGCATGGGGCTGCTCTTCCTGGCCGGATTGCGAGCCGATCTGAAGACCCGCCGGATGCTCGAGCGGTACCGTGAAGCGCTCGGAAAGGCATCGGGGACGACGAGTTCGGGAGGGCCCGCCGACCCGAGCTGATTCTTCTCCACGGGAGAGGCCGCGGTCCGGGTCGGGTCCGGAGGTCGCCCGTCCCGCGGCGCCGGTTCTGCTGACAGCCATCGCGCTCGCCGCCGGAGTCGCTCTGGGCCTCTATCTCCCCGGCGCCACCGCTCTTCCCATGATCCTTTTCATGGGCCTTCTGCTGCCGACGCTACTCGCGGGTCGGCCCCGTCGACGGGCAGGGCATCGGCTGGCGAGAGTGCCCCCCGTGCTGTTTATGGCCGCCACCCTGGTCTGTGGTTCCTTCCTCGGCGTGCGCGCCGGGACCGCCCTCCGACGTGGCTGCGAGTCGGCGCTGGCGTCGGGGACCCCGATCGTGGTTCGAGGAACCGTTACCGAGGATGTCGTGGCTCCCCGAAACGCGGACTCGTCCGCCGGGGGTCGGCGGATCGGTCTCGAGCCGGCGGTGGTGCTGGCAGAGGCGGGTCGCTGCGAGCTTCGGCGACTCGCCGCATTCGTCGATCGACATCCGGGAGGCCTGCGATCGGGTGATCAACTCATGCTCTCAGGGCAATGGCTCCGATTGCGGACGACGTCCCCGGGCGGGACCAGCCTGGATCTGCCGGGACGCACCGGAATCCTCATCGAGGCAAAGATCCTGGAGAGATCGGAGGCTTCCGGTTCCGCAAGCTCACCGGGTCGGCAGGGGGCTGGTCCTCCACGTCCCTTCTACCGGATCCGGAGCGATCTTCGCGCCAGTGCGGCCCGACGTCTCCGAGATCGGCTTCCTCCCTCGGTCGATCCGACGGCCCGTGCGCTGCTGCTCGCCGAGCGCAACGACCTCGCCTCCGGCGTGCGCCGCGAGTTCATCGACGCCGGACTGGCACACCTGTTGTCGATTTCGGGGCTTCACGTGGGCATCGTCTCGGCACTGGTGATCGCCGTCGTCTCACTGGTCGTCAGGGGCGGAACGCGCTACCCCGCGGCCGCCGCGGCGGTCGGCTTCTACGTCGTCGTGCTCGGCGCGCCTCTCCCCGCGCTCAGAGCCTGGATCCTCTTCGCGGGTTGGTCCGTCGCCCGAGTCCGTGGTCGCCCCCTCCGGGCTGCGGATCTGCTGGGCGGGACCGCGATCGTCTTTCTGCTCGCGGATCCGAGCTCTCTCGCGACCCCGGGCTTCCAGTTGTCCTTCGCCGGATTCTCGGGGGTCTCGACAGGTCTGGCGTTGACGAGGGGACTTCGCTCGAACGACAGGCTGCCACGGAGCGGCCTGCGACGCGCCGTGTTCCGGTCGGGTCGAAATCTCGCTACTGCGCTGGCTGCCGGGGTCTGCGCGTTCATCGCGACCGCTCCGATCGCCGCGTGGCACTTCGGCCGGGTGGCCCCGGCCTCGATCGTCGCAGGTCTCGTCGGGACTCCCATCGTGGCCCTGTCGATCTGGAGCCTCGCGGGTGCGCGTCTCCCCGCTCCGGCGGGTGGACTCTTCGCCGCGGCCGGCGCAGCGCTTCTTTCGCTGCTCCATGGTCTCGTCCGCTGGTTCGGGCAGCGGCCCGGCGCTCACTTCGACGTGACGCCTCCGTCCGTTCTCCTCTGGCTCGCCTGGGGCCTCGTCTTTCTGGCTCTCACCGACATCGCTCGCGGGGTCCGATGGACTCGA
>JARRPA010000149.1:0-4991 GCA_037383305.1 Gemmatimonadota bacterium
GTGGTGCTTTCACACAACACGTCCACGGCTGCGACCCCGCCCGAGATCTCTACGCCTTCGGGCAGAAACTCCAGGTCGCAGTCCTCTCCGATCGCAGTCAGGACACAGTCTGCGATCATCGAGAATCGACCCTCTTCCTGCGGCACCGGACGTCGGCGTCCACTCTCGTCGAGGGGCCCGAGCTCCATCTGCTGGCACTCGATTCCGAGGAGGCGTCCATCTCGCGACCGCGCGACCGTGGGAGTGGCCAGGAACCGGAATCCGACGCCCTCGAGCTTCGCCTCCTTCACTTCCTGCGGAATCGCGGGCATCTCCAGCGGGGTCCGCCGGTAGAGGACCGTCACGTCGGAGCCGAGTCGAAGCGCGGACCGGGCGCAGTCCATGGCCGTATTTCCGCCTCCCACGACGACGACGTGGTCGCCGAGCGTCGGCCGCCCCCCTGCGTTCACCTCCTTGAGGAACGCCAGGCCGGCCCGGATCGTCGGAGCGTCGCCCTCCCCTTCGATGCGGGCGTCCTTTCCGACATGCGCGCCCGGCGCGGCGAAGACGGCGTCGAACGAGTCCAGCTCCGACCACGGAAGATCCCGTCCGACGGCGGTGGAGCATCGGATCTCGATGCCCAGCGAGGCGATCCTCTCGATCTGACGGTCCAGGATCGCCCGTGGCAGGCGATACTCGGGGATTCCCAGACGCAACATCCCGCCGGGTTCCTCCGCCGCCTCGAACACGGTCACCCGGTATCCGAGTCGTGCCAGATGGTACGCACAGGCGAGACCCGCGGGACCGGACCCGACGACCGCGACCTTCTCGTCGCGGGCCTGTTCCGGCGCCGACGGTGGGGCACTCGCGAGCGCGATGTCGCCGAGACGCCGCTCCACGGAGTGAATCGCCACCGGTTCGTCGAGGTTCGCCCGGTTGCATCCATCCTCGCACGGGTGGTGGCACACTCGACCGGTGACGGCGGGCATCGGATTCTCCTCGAGAAGCAGAGCCGCCGCTTCGGCGGTGCGGCCCTGTCCGAGCAGGTACAGATAGCCCTCGATGTCGATCCCCACGGGGCAGTTCGCGTTGCACGGCGCGACCCGGTCTTCGTATCGCGGCCGAATGTACTTCCAGGAACCGGTGGGGTTGACCTCGGTGGTGGTACGACTGACGGCAATCGGGGGGATCTCTCTTCCCGACCGCCCGGGTTCCGCGATATCAGACATGGGACATCTCTCCGGTCGGCGCTACGCGCACGGCCGAGGCCGCCTCGCGCGCTGCTTGCACGTTCTCTTTTACCTTGACCGGCACTTCATCGGCGATCGCGGCCTCCACCGCCTCCATCCCGAACCATCCGAACACGGTCATGGAGGCGCCTACGATCGCCGTGTTCACGATCGGCTGACTTCGAGTTCCGAGGCCGTGACGCACCGCGATGTCGCTCGCGTCGACCGTCGCGGTCTTGAAACGCTCCGTAAGCTCGACATAGCTCCCGGGGTCCCGGTCCGTGTTGATCAGGATCGTGCCGCCCTCTGCGAGTCCGGCCGTCACGTCTACCGCGTCGATGAGGGTGGGATCGAGCACGATCAGGTGGTCGGGCGCCGTGATCTCGCAGCGGAGGCGGATGGGGTGATCGTCGAAGCGCAGGAAGGCGGTGACGGGCGCGCCTCGCCGCTCGACACCGAAAGCGGGGAAGGACTGAACCTCGTGTCCCTCCCGGAACAGCGCCACGGCCAGCAGCTTCGACGCGATTACGGTCCCCTGGCCACCCCGTCCATGTATTCTCAACTCTTGCATGATCGAGTCCTGGTGAGACGTTAAGTCCCAAACCTGCCGGAACCGCTCGCAAAGACACGGGCCGGACGGCAGACATCGGCACCCGTTGGCGCCCGGTTACCGCGATCTCGCGGCCATTTCCGCCTCCCCGGAGGAGTGTCGGACGAGGGCGCGCTCGTCGTACGGGATTTGCAAGAACTGTGCGTCACGGAAGCCCCGAGACGAATTGGAATTCCGCCGCACGGGTGCATCCAGAAACGATGGAGACGGCATGATCGACCAGCCCGAAAAAGACCGACCGTTCAGCGATCATCCGTACAGTTCGGTGCCCACGGACAGCAGAGGTCGTGCGCAGCGGATCGGCAGCCACTCGGAGGAGTCGCAGGGGGTACTGTGCGCCGAAGCGCAGGCCGATGGCGTTCCCTGCTTCGAGCTCGGCCGACGTTGCGAGACCTGCGAGCTGGCCTACCGGTGGTACGTGACCTGGATCGAGAACCGGCACGAGTGATCCGCCGCAGGACCGGGGTCTTCCCGCCTGTGCCCCGGACCCCTAACCTCCATCGACGGTAATCAGTCCCGAGCCGCCGGCCTGGGCCCGTGCGGGCAGGCCGGGTTTTCAGCCCCTCGCGACGAGAGCACTTTCGTGACCGGCGACTCGAAACTCCAGAAAAGCCTGACCCTGTTCGACGTGTACGCGATCAGCACCGGTGCGATGTTCAGCTCCGGCTTCTTCCTGCTTCCGGGAATCGCGTTCGCACAGGCCGGCCCGTCCGTGGTGCTCGCCTATCTGCTGGCGGGCATCGCCGTCCTGCCCGCCATGCTCAGCATCTCCGAGCTGGTCACCGCGATGCCCCGAGCCGGAGGCACCTACTACTTCCTCGACCGGGCTCTCGGCCCGCTCGTCGGAACGGTCGGGGGACTCGGCGCCTGGCTGGCCCTCGTGCTGAAGTCCGCCTTCGCGCTCGTCGGACTAGGGGCGTACCTGGGCCTCTTCTTCGATGTGCCCATCCAGCCGGTAGCCGTTGGACTCACTCTGCTCTTCACGGCTTTCAACGAGTTCGGAGCGAAGGAGACGAGCGGTCTGCAACGCGTTCTGGTGACGGCGCTGGTCGCGATCCTGGCCCTGTTCGTTGTCGAGGGACTCCTGAGTCTCGGCGAGGCCGGGATCGATATCAGGCAGGAGAAGTTCACTCCCTTCATGCCGCACGGAACCTTCGGATTGCTCTCGACCGTGGGCCTGGTGTTCGTTTCGTATGCAGGTCTGACCAAGGTCGCCAGTGTGGCCGAAGAGGTTCAGAATCCCGATCGGAACCTGCCGCTCGGGATGATTCTCTCTCTCGTCACCGCCACCCTGATCTACGTGCTCGGCGTGGCGGTGATGGTCGCGGTCCTGGAGCCCGATTCGCTCTCCGTCGACCTGACGCCGGTCGCTTCGGCGGCAAACGTCGTCATGCACTGGCTTCCGGGGCGCATGGAGCTCTGGCTCGTGGTGATCGCCGCCTTCGCCGCCTTCGCTTCCACGGCGAACGCGGGCATCATGTCCGCGTCGCGGTTCCTGCTCGCGATGGGACGCGACCACCTGATCTCGGACCGGTTCGCGCGCATCGGCCGATTCCGGACTCCGACCTGGGGTGTGCTCCTGACCTCAGCCGTGACGATTGCCGCCGTACTGCTGCTGGACGTGGAGGGGCTCGCAAAGCTGGCAAGTGCCTTCATGCTGCTGCTCTTCGCCCTGATCAACCTGGCCGTCATCGTGATGCGCGAGAGCGAGATCGAGGCGTATGATCCGGGGTTCAACTCGCCCCTCTACCCATGGATGCAGATCGCCGGCTTTCTGATTCCGGTCTGGCTGATTTTCGAGATGGGCTGGCTGGCCCTGGGATTCACCGCGGCCGTGATCGGAGTGTCGACGCTCTGGTACTTCCTCTACGCCCACCACCGCCTGGTTCGCGAGGGTGCGATCTATCATGTCTTCGCGCGACTCGGTCGACAGAAGTTCGAGGGCCTCGACCGCGAGCTTCGGGAGATCCTCAAGGAGAAGGGCCTGCGTCAGGCCGAACCTTTCGACGAGCTGGTCGCCCACGCATCCGTGGAAGATGTGGCCGCTCCGATCTCCTTCGCCGAATTGGTGGCCCGCGCCTCGTCCCGGCTCGGCGGAGTGCTCGGGGTGAATCCCGAGGAGCTCGAGGAACGATTTCTCGCGGGGACGAAGATCGGAATGACACCGGTTTCCCGGGGAACGGCGCTGCCGCACCTCAGGCTTCCGAATCTCGAGAAGGCGCAACTCCTCATGGCTCGCTGCCCCCCCGGGGTCGAGATGGAGGGAAGCGGTGTATCCCGGCAGGCGATCGAAGCCGCCGCGCCGATCCGGGCGGTGTTCTTCCTCGTCAGTCCCGAGGGGAATCCGGGGGAGCATCTGCGGATGCTGGCCCGAATCGCCTCACGGGTGGACGACGAGGGATTTCTGGAGGAGTGGCTATCGGCACGAGACGAACAGGACCTAAAGGAAGCTCTGGTCCACGACGATCGGCTCTGCTCGCTCACGATCCTTCCCGAAGGTCCCACCAGAGATCTGATCGGGATGCCTCTCCGCGAGGCCCCTCTGCACGACGGTACCCTCGTGGCTCTGGTGAGCCGCCGGGCCGGGGTGCTCGTGCCCACGGGCAGCACGATTCTCGAGGAGGGAGACCGGCTCACGATCCTCGGCGGACCGGCGGCACTGGAGCGGATCCGGGATGGTTTCGGAGCCGATTGATGAACCTTCGGAGACCCGATCGCAGTATATTGGGAGAGTGCTGCTGACTCCGGAGGGAGACGACCATGAGTAACCGGCGTGAAAAAGGCGTTCCGATCGTGCTGACGGCGCTGCTGGCCGTTCTGCTCGTATCGGCGTCGCAGGCACGGGCACAGACGAGCCCGACCGGGGGCGTCGACCTCCAGGGCTTCGGGCTTTCGCCGGCCGGCAGCGGGTTCGGGGGAGTCGATGCGTTCGGGACCCCGAATGCCTTCGGAGGCGGCTCTTCCGGATCGCCGTTCGCGGGTCCGGGCCGATACGCGACCTGTGGCGGCGGCGTCTCCAGTTTCATGTTCATGTTCGGGTCGGCGCCCGGTCGCTCTCAATACGGCTGGTACGCGGATCCTTTCGATTACGCCTATTCGCGCAACTGGCTGCTGGATCGTGGCTCCGATTTCGAGGCGTTTCCGCCCACATCGGCACCCAGATCGCCCACGGC
>JARRPA010000150.1:0-10567 GCA_037383305.1 Gemmatimonadota bacterium
GGAGTTCTCGGTCGAGATTCCCGACGAAGACGCCGAGAAGATGCAGACGGTCGGCGACGCGATCCGTTATCTCGCGGAGCACCAGGACTGAGTACCGCACGGAGGCGGAAGGCGGAACGGAAATGAGCGACCGTCCGCGGGTGGTGGTGACGGGGCTGGGCCTCGTCACGCCGGTAGGCCTCGATGTCGAGTCCAGTTGGGCCGCTCTCCTGGCTGGCGAGAGCGGGGCCGCGCCGATCACCCAGTTCGACGCTTCGGACTTTCCGGTCCGCTTCGCTTGCGAAGTGAAGGACTTCGATCCGGAGTTGTACATGGAGCGCAAAGAAGCGCGCCGTTCCGATCGATTCCTGCAGTTCGCGATGGCCACGGCCGCGCAGGCCGTGGAACAGGCGGAGCTGGAACGGGCGATGGAATCGATCGCGCCGGAGAGAGTCGGGGTGAGCGTGGGGAGCGGCATCGGAGGCCTGTCGACACTCGAAGATCAGCACACCAAGCTGCTCGAAAGGGGACCGGGTCGGGTGTCTCCTTTCTTCATCCCGATGTTCATCGGGGACATGGCAGCGGGAATGATCTCCATGCGCTACGGTGCTCAGGGCCCGAACTATGCCACCGTTTCCGCGTGCGCGTCCAGCGCGCATGCGGTGGGCGCCGCACTGCGGGCGATTCGCGTCGGAGAGGCCGATGTGATGATCGCCGGGGGGACCGAGGCGACGGTCACCCCTCTCTGCATGGCGGGCTTCGCCTCGATGAAGGCGCTGTCCGAACGCAACGACTCGCCCGAGACCGCGTCCCGTCCCTTCGACGCGACGCGAGACGGATTCGTGCTCGGAGAGGGTTCGGCGATGCTGGTTCTCGAAACTCTGGAGCACGCCCGCTCCCGCGGTGCACCGATCATCGCCGAGCTCGCCGGGTTCGGACAGAGTGCCGACGCCTACCACATGACCGCACCATCGCCCGGTGGCGCGGGAGCGCAGATCGCGATGAGGGCGGCGATGCGGGATGGGGATCTGACCGCGGACGACGTCGATTACGTCAACGCCCACGGAACGTCGACGCCGGCGAACGATGCCACGGAGACCGCGGCGCTGAAATCGGTGCTGGGCAGTCGAGCAGCGGACGTCCACATCAGCTCGACGAAGTCGATGACGGGGCACACACTGGGAGCGGCCGGTGCGCTCGAGGCGGCGATCTCCGCCCTCGTATGCCAGCGGGGCCGCGTCCCACCGACGATCAACTACGAGACCCCCGATCCGGAGTGTGACCTGGATTATACGGTGTCCGGAACGGTAGACACGGAGGTTCGCGCCGCGCTCACGAACTCGTTCGGATTCGGGGGACACAACGTCTGCCTCGCCGTCCGACGATGGACTGCGGATTGAGAGATGGGACCATGCCGAAAGTCCTGATCATGATGGGGTCGCAATCCGACATGTCCACGATGGAGAAGGGGGCGGCCGTGCTCCGGGAGGCGGGCGTCGAGACCGAAGTCGTCGTGAGCAGCGCACACCGGGATCCGACCCGCACCGCGGCCATCGCGACGGCTGCGGCAGACGACGGCTACGACGTCGTCATCTGCGGCGCAGGTCTCTCGGCAGCCCTCCCGGGAGTGGTTGCGGCCCACACGGATCTCCCGGTCATCGGCGTTCCGATCTCCGCGGGGAGTCTCGGCGGCATGGACGCGCTCCTCTCGATCGCTCAAATGCCTCCCGGAGTGCCCGTAGCCGCCGTCGGAATCGACAACGCCCGCAATGCGGCTCACCTGGCGCTTCGCATCATCGCCGGCCGATCGGGCCGCTGACCGAAACTTACTCGAGGCGGAATGCGCGTCGGTCTGGGATACGATTCCCATCGATTCGAGAGCACACGCCCCCTGGTGCTCGGGGGCGTTCGAATTTCCGAAGAGAACGGTCTTTCCGGCCACTCGGACGGGGATGCCGTCAGCCACGCGATCATCGATGCGCTGCTCGGGGCGACCGGTCTCGGTTCGATCGGGGATCGGTTTCCGGACTCGGATCCGGAATGTGCGGGGGCGAATTCCCTTGACCTGCTCGAGCGGACGATGCGCTGGGTGGAGGAGAGAAATTATCAGGTCGTCAACGTGGACGTGACAGTGATCGCCGAGCGTCCGCGCATCGCGCCTCATGCGGCGGAGATCTCCGAAGTACTTTCACGCTACCTGCACATCTCCCCCGTCTCCATTTCGATCAAGGGCAAGTCCAACGAGGGAATGGGCTGGATTGGACGGTCGGAAGGACTGGCCGTGTCCGCCATAGCACTTCTCGATCAGATCGGCGATATCGACGCACTGCATGCCAGCATCCGCGCCGGGGGCTAAGCCCCCGTGCACGAGTCGCTCGAGGGCCTGCTGGACCTGGTCACGCAGCTCCCCGTGGAGGTGCTGTATCTGCTGGTAGGTGCGGGGGCGGCGATCGAGAATCTCTTCCCGCCCATCCCCTCCGACATGTTCGTGGTCGCGGGAGCCATCGCCGCGGACCGCGGCCTGCTCGACGGAAGAATCGTCTTTCTCGTGGCGTGGGTGAGCAATCTGTTGCTCGCTCTGCTCGTGTACGCAGCGGCCCGGCGATATGGAGGAGGGATTTTCAGTACGCGTTGGGGCCGCTGGCTCCTGCGACCTCAACAGCTCCACCGGATGTCACTCTTCTATCGGGAGTACGGTACGCTGACGATACTGGTCAGCCGGTTCTTCCCGGTGTTCCGCGTTCTGGTTCCCGCATTCGCCGGAATCAGCAAGTTGGGTTTCTGGCGGACCGCCGTCCCGCTTTCCCTCGCCTCCGCCGCCTGGTACGGAGTGCTCGTCACCGCGGGCGTGCTCTTCTCGCGGAACATCGACCAGCTGATCGGATCGCTGCGTGCGGTGAACACCACGGCCGGTCTGATCGCAGGATTGATCGCACTGCTGCTGCTCCTGCTCTGGTGGCGCAGCCGCCACCCCGAGGATCCCGACGGGTGACGGGCGGCCGGGAGGACGTCCGCGTGCCGGTTCATTACGCTCGCGGTCTGGGCGCGATGAGCCCCTCGGCCGTCGACTACCGACTGCTCCGGAAGTGGATGGCGGAGCTGTCGATCCGAGGGCTCGCGCCGAGCACCGCGTCACGGGCCCGATCTGCGCTCCGCACGTACTTCGCGTTCCTCGTGGAGGAGGGACATCTGGCCGATGATCCGACGGAGAGACTGGAGTCCCCCGGACGGGGCACGCGATTGCCCGATGTGCTGAGCGTCAGGCAGGTGCTCTGCATTCTGGATACGGCGAGAAGTCGAGCGGAGCCCGTTGGCGAGACGACCGGTGTATCGAACCGGGCGGGCGCGGCCTGCCTGCGTGATGCCTGCATGCTGGAATTTCTGTACGGATCCGGCCTCCGGATCTCGGAGTTGATCGGCCTGGCGGTCCGGGACATTGAGATCGAAGGGGGATTCGCGGTGGTGCGAGGAAAGGGCGAGAAGGAACGAATCGTACCCGTGGGCGGTGGTGCGAGGCGTGCTCTGCTCCGGTACCTTGAGAGCGGCCGGGAATTGCTCGAGCGCCCGGGGAAGTCGGAGGGCGCCCTGTTCCTCAACCAGCGAGGGACGCCGATCAGCCGGACGGGAGCCTGGAAGATCGTCAAGGAAGCCGTGGAACGAGCCCGCCCCGTGGCTGAGAAGGGCGGATTTCCCATCCACGGGACCGTGACGCCTCACACCTTCCGTCACAGCTTCGCCACTCACCTGCTGGATGGCGGCGCCGACCTGGTCGCTGTACAGGAGATGCTCGGACACGCCGACATCTCCACGACTCAGATCTATACGCACGTGGACCGGAGCTATCTGCAGGCGGAGCACAGGCGCTATCACCCGAGAGCATGAGCGAGCGTGAGTCACCTCTCTCGAGTCTTCAGTCTTTCGCGGAATCGGAAGCCCGTGAGGAAGTTCGCCGATCGGCCGATTCCTCGAGAACTCATGGACCGGGTTCTGGATTGCGGGAGATACTCGGTCTCTGCGGGCGAAGATCAGCCCTGGCGATTCGTGGTCGTTCGAGATCCGATGATCCGCCACCGGCTCGCGGAGGCGGCCTTTCACAGTCGGTTGGTCCGAACGGCCCCGATCGTCATCGCCGGCTGCGCTCGTCTGCATTCACGGATCAGCGGAAACGGCAAGCCCGCGCACCCGACCGATCTGGCGGCGGCCTCACAGGCCATCGCCCTCTGCGCGGCCGACCTGGGGCTCCAGTCGGCCTGGATCACCGGGTTCCGGGAGGCCTCGGTGCGAGAGATTCTCGACGTGCCTCGGGATGTCCCGGTCGTCACCCTGCTGGCCCTCGGATATCCGGACGGGTTCACGCGTCTTCCGGAGCGACGTTCGACCCGGGAGACGGTGTCATGGGACCGATGGGAGGATCCAGCGTGAGCGGCCGGAGATGGTCGTCGACGACGGCGCTCTTCGGAGTGGTTCTCGGCGTTCTCGCGCTGAGCCCCCGCGTCTCCGATGCGCAGGAGGTTCAATTCACGCCACGCGCCGATCGACCCACGGAACGGCGTCTGAACGAATTCCTGGAACGCTCGGAGTTTCACCTGCTGGTCTCCGATACCGTGCTTCGCGATTCCGTAGCCCCGGGCCGGAGCCTCCTCGTGCTCGATGCGGTGACTCGGATAGCGACGCACGTGCCCGGGGACGTGTACGTCGTGAACGGAGACCTGTTCCTTCGGCCCGGCGCGCGGATCGGAGGCGACGTCGTCGTGCTCGGGGGTGGCTACTACGCCTCCGAGCTGTCGGAAGTCTCGGGCGAAGTCGTCTACCTCCCGAACGATCTGTACGCCGTCACTCGCACCGACAGCGGCTGGCGCATCTACCCGGTCCGGGAAGAGCCGAAAGCCGTGCAGCTTCATGGGCTGTACGGCTTCGGCTTCCCCTACTACCAGCGGGTCGACGCGGTTACCCTCCGCTGGGGCGCGACACTTCGAGCGACGGGGTGGGCATGGCAGCCCAGCCTGGATGCAGAGCTCCGATATCTCACCGAGCCGGGGGAATTCCAGGGGACGGTAGAGCAGTACTGGTATCCCAGCGGATCCTTCCAGTTCGGGCTGGAAGCGGAGAGGGTGACGCGGACGAACGAAGACTGGATTCGGGGAGACATATCCAACTCTCTCTCCTACTTCTTTCTCGGCGACGACTTCCGCAATTACTACGGATCGGACCGGATCGCCTTCGTCCTGCGCGGCAGCGAAAGCGCCTCCTGGCTTCCCCTGCTTTCCTTTCAATGGGAAGATGCGAGCAGCAAGGAGGCGCAGAGACAGTTCGTGCTGTTCGGGGACGATGAGCCCGATCCCAACCCGGCGGTGGACGAAGGGGAGACGATCAGCATGATCGCCGGGCTCGGCTACCGGAAGAGAGGAACCGACCACCGGTTCGAAGGCTCCCTTCGGGCCGAGATCGCCGACTCCTCGGTAGCGGGGGATTTCACTTTCATCCTGGGAGAAGTCCGCCTGTACTGGCTCATGCCCGGCTTCGGAGCCCACGAGCTGGAACTCTTCGGGCTGGCTCGCGGCGACTTGAGCGGAGAGCTTCCGAGGCAGCGCTGGAGCGCATTCGGCGGCCGCGCGACGCTTCCCACCTTTGGCCTGCTTTCGTTCCGCGGACCGAGACTCGTATATGGGCAGGCCTCGTATCTGATTCCGATCTCCGCCCTCCGGGTGTCCATGCTCGGACCGCCGAACGAGCGGTGGGCGGATCGGCCTGGGGCCCCGACGATTCAGCGGAGTTCGAGACCAATCTCATGGCCGGTATCCGATGGTCGGTTCTCGAGGCGGGCGTCGCCATCGACCCCGGCGGGTCCGATCCGTCGTCGCGCCTGTATGCGATCCTGAGATTTCCGGGCGACCTCTGATCTTCGGCGATTCTCCTGCCGGGAATGGGACTCCCGGTGCCTTTGACAGCCTCTTCGCCCGCCCCTTACGTTGCGGGGCGTGAACGGAACCAGCCTCAGGACCGGATCGCGCCTCTGATGGCCGTGCTCTGCGTGCTTCCCGCGCGGATCGCGAGTCAGCGTGTTCCCGAGAAACCCCTGCAGATGCTGGCCGGCCGGCCGCTGATCGAATGGAGCTGGAAAGCCGCGTCCCGGGTGCCCGGTGTGGACGCGGTGCGGGTGGCGACGGACGATGCGAGAATCGCCGAGCGGGTCCGGAGCTTCGGGGGCTCGGTCATCATGACGTCACCCGATCATCCGTCGGGCACGGACCGGGTCGCGGAGGTCGCCGGTGGTGCGGAAGGCCGGGACTTCGACGTGATCGTCAACTTCCAGGCGGACGAGCCGTTTCTGCCTGCAGGGCACGTTCGTGCCGCGATCGAGCCGGTAGTGCGAGGCACGGCCGGGATCGCCACGCTCGCGACTCCCTTCACGTCGGCCGAAGAATGGAACTCCGCTGCCGAAGTGAAGGTAGCTCGGGCGCAGGACGGTCGCGCTCTGTACTTCAGTCGGGCCGGGATCCCCTGGACTGAGTCGGGATCACCCGAATTCGCAGGATCTGAAACGAGCCCCTGGTTGCGGCACCTGGGCCTCTATGTGTACTCGCGGTCCGCGCTGGAAGCATGGGTCAGCCTGCCGCCGTCGCCGCTCGAGCGTGTGGAACGACTGGAGCAGCTCCGGCCGCTCGAAGCGGGGTGGCGCATTCAGGTGGCCCTGGTCGGCCCGTGCCCGGGGGCGATTGAAGAGCCGGAAGACCTCGTATGGGCCGAAGCGCGCCTTCGGACCCTGACATAAGACTGAAAGGAAGGCGCCAGGCCATGCCCGAGTCCTCGGAAGGACACACGAAGTACATCTTCATCACCGGCGGCGTGGTGTCTTCGCTCGGAAAGGGAATCGCCGCCGCCTCGATCGGCCGGCTCCTCGTCGAACGGGGACTGTCGGTCACGATTCAGAAGTTCGATCCCTACATCAACGTCGACCCGGGCACGATGTCGCCGTTTCAGCATGGGGAAGTGAACGTCACGGACGATGGCGCGGAGACAGATCTCGATCTCGGACACTACGAGCGCTTCATCGACGAGTCCCTCTCGCAGTCGAACAACGTCACGACGGGCCGGATCTACCAGAACATCATTACGAAGGAGCGTCGCGGCGATTTTCTGGGCGCCACGGTGCAGGTGATCCCGCACGTGACGGATGAGATCAAGTCGTATGTCCGCAGGCTTTCGGAGGGTCACGACGTCGTGATCACCGAAGTCGGAGGCACGGTCGGTGACATCGAATCGCTCCCGTTTCTGGAGGCGATCCGGCAATTCCGGCAGGACATCGGACGGGCCAACGTGTTGTTCGTTCACCTCACGCTGGTCCCGTTCATATCGGCGGCCGGAGAGCTGAAGACGAAGCCGACGCAACACTCGGTCCGGGAGCTGATGGAGATCGGGATTCAACCCGACATGCTGATTCTCCGCACCGAACTGCCGCTCACGGAGGAGGTCCGTCGGAAGGTGGCCCGCTTCTGTAACGTGGAGTTGCGCCACGTCATCGAGTCCCGCGACCTGGAGACGATCTACGAGGTCCCTCTGCGTTACCACGAGCAGGGCCTTGATGCCTCGATCGTCGAAGCTCTCCAGCTCGATACGCCGGACCCCGATCTGTCGGACTGGGAATCGATCGTCAAGCGGGTGAAACGCCCTGCCGGGCCACCGGTCAGGATTGCGGTGGTGGGCAAGTACACGTCGCTCGTGGACTCCTACAAGTCGATACAGGAGGCCCTCATCCACGGAGGGATCGCTCACGACACGGGCGTCGAGATCGACTGGCTTTCGTCGGAAGCGATCGATGTGCAGGGCGACTCCTTCCCGGACCGCTACCATGGCGTACTGATTCCGGGAGGATTCGGTGGTCGTGGCGTGGAAGGCATGGTCGACACCGTGCGGCGAATCCGGGAGGACGACGTGCCGTTCTTCGGGATCTGTCTCGGTCTTCAATGCGCGATCATCGAGTTCGCGCGCAACGTCTGCGGACTCGAGGGGGCCGATTCGGCGGAATTCGCGCCCGCGACGCCCCATCCCGTGATCTCCCTCCTGGATTCCCAGAGGCAGGTGACGGACATGGGGGGGACGATGCGGCTGGGCGCGTATCCCTGTGAGCTCCAGCCGGGGACGAATGTCCATTCGATCTACGGCCGGTCGGAGATCTCGGAGAGACATCGACATCGGTTCGAGGTGAACAACGGGTATCGGGATCGACTGGCCGCGGAAGGGCTCGTATTCGCGGGGCTCTCGCCGGACGGCGGGCTGGTCGAGATCATCGAGCTGTCCGACCACCCCTTCTTCGTGGCCACGCAGTTTCATCCCGAGCTGAAGTCCCGGCCGACGCGGCCGCACCCGCTGTTCGCCGCGTTCATCGGAGCGGCCGGCGATCGCCGCGACCGACAGTCGGAGGGCCGCGAGGCGGAACCCTCGAAAGCTCTGGAGCCGGCGGAGCTCCCGTGAGCCGCGCCCCACGGCTCGCGCGGGCACACGGGATCCTCCTCGTGATGACGTTCGCCGCGACCCTTTCGGTCGGATGCGAGGAGAAGGAACCGGTCGCGGCCGGGGAAGCGCCGAGCGTCTTCGTCGAGGGAGCGGACCAGGTGATGGTCGGGGTCGAGAATCATATCACGCGGCAGGGCATCCGGCAGGCGCGGCTGGAAGCGGACACGGCTTACACGTTCGAGGAAGACGGACGGCTGGACCTGAAGCAGGTGACGATGACCTTCTTCGGAGAGATGGGCGACACGCTGGGGGTTCTGACGGGCCGATCGGCGGAATATCTCCTCGAAGTCGGCGACGTGACGGTCCGCGGCGATGTGGAAGTGGACCTCCAGACGGGGGAGCGGTTCGAGGCTCCCGTTCTGGCATACGTGTCGGCCTCCAACCAGATCAGGGCGGACTCCGGATACGTTCTGACTTATCCCGACGGAACCGTGGACCGGGGCACGTACGTGGTGCGCGACCTCGCGACCGATGAGACACGGTATGGAGAGGGGCGGACGACCACTCCGGAGGTCACCGTTCCCCAGTGACCGGTCGCATCGCGTGCCTGACCGCGGCGCTCCTCGGTACGACCGGCGGGCTGGCCCTTCCGACATTCGCTGCAGCCCAGGGCGTCGATCGGTGCGCGATCAACATCCGACGCGCGGGCCCCAGGGTGGAGCGCCCGGATCCCGAGCGTGACGGCGCGATCACGGCATTCATCGGCGGGCCCGTGACGATCACCTGCGGCGACGCGACGATGACGGGCGACAGCGCCGTCTGGCGGCAGATGGAAGAGACGGGCCTGATGATCGGGAATGTCCGGTATCGAGATACGACCCGTACCCTGAACTCCGAACGGCTCACCTTCTACGGAGCGCGAGACGAGGTCGTGGCGACAGGAAACGTCCGCCTCGTCCGGATCGCGAACCAGGCCAGGCTCGAGGGACCCCGGGTCAGTTTCACGAGGACGCCGTTCGTAGGGTCCCGGACGGTGGCGACGGGCAGGCCCAGGATGACCCTCCCTCCGAGCCGCACCGTGAGCGGACCGGGACCCGAGACGGTCGTCGATGCGGACGTGACCGAATTCGTCGGCGAGTCGGAGGCCTCGGCGAACGGGGACGTGGTCATGACTCGTGGGGCGATTCGGGCGACCGCGGCCCGGGCGATCTTCTCCGAAACGGCGTCGCGGGCGGTCATGTACGAGGATGCGGTGATCCGGGGAGAGGGATTCGATCTCACCGGGGACAGCATCTCCGCCGGGTTCGAGCTCGGCGAGATCCGATCGATCCACGCCTTCGAAGACGCGACGGCGACCGGTCGGCGCTTTCATCTGTTCGCCGACCAGATTCGCGCTCGTCTCGCCGGAGATCAGGTCGAGTGGATCTGGGCCTTCGGAGAGGGGCGGTCGCTGGCGTCCTCCGAGCGCCTGACTCTCGCGGGAGACTCGATCGAATTCGCTTTCGCGGGCGGGATTGCGGACTCCGTCGCGGCGATCGGGAGCGCCGCCGCGGAGCAGCAGACGGGACCCGACGACCCGCTTGCGCTCTCCCCGGAGCCTCCGTCCGCTCCTGTGCTGGATACGGAAGCGGTGGATCGTAACGCCGAATCAGCGAACGACCTGACGGAGCCCGTACTCGGAATCGATCCGGGCTCGAGCTGGATCGCGGGCGATACGGTGCGGGCGTGGTTCGAACCGGATCCGTCGGCGATCGGCGTCCCCGAGGGACCGCCGAGGTCGATGCCCTTGTGCATGCGCCCCCAGCGGTAGCCGAAGTTGGAGGTCAGGCGCGTGCACGTGGGCCAGCTGTAGCCACGTGACGAGGGCGTCATCGCGACGGCCGACGTCGCGGTGCCCTCGGCGATCAGCTCGGCGATCCGGTCGTAGTCCTCGTCGAGGTCGTCCTGGAGGTCCTCAAGGTCGTCCACCTCCGCACTCGCGTCAACGAGCGCACCGGCGCGGACGTCGCGCAGCTCCTCGACGTCGTCGAGCAGCGCACGCTGTTCCTCCTCCATGCGCTCCAGGCGCGCGGACTCGGCGTCGAAGCGCTCCTGCGCACCGAGCAGGGCGGTACGGGCGGTGTTGGCTTCGACA
>JARRPA010000151.1:0-4971 GCA_037383305.1 Gemmatimonadota bacterium
CAACGCAGCTACGAGGCCCCCGACCCAGACACGATGTACGAGGTGGTCAGCAGCCCGCGTCCGTTACGCAAGGTCGGACGATGAGCCGGCTACCTGTAGCAGGAACTGTAGCACCCGCCGAGTCCAAGCCCGTTATTCGACGGGCTCAGATTGGCAGAAACGGTCATATGCTGCGGCCAAATCGCGGGCGATCTCGGTGGCGTCCCGCCCCTCGATCTGATGCCGCTCCAGCATGAAGACGTGCTCCCCGTTCCGGAAGAGACCGATGGACGGGCTGGAGGGACGGTATCCCGTCATGTGCTCGCGCGCCCGCTCGGTGGCTTCCAGATCCTGACCGGCGAACACCGTGAGGATCCGATCGGGCACGGTCTCGTTCCCGAGGGCCATGGCGACGGCCGGTCGAGCGTTACCCGCGGCGCAACCGCAGACCGAGTTCACGACCAGCAGCGCGGTTCCCTCTTCCTTCATGGCGCTGTCGACCTCGGCGGCGGAACGGAGCTCCCGCGCACCGATCCGCACCAGTTCTTCCCGCATCGGCTGTACGACTTCCGGATTGTATGGCATCGATTCGTCCCCGTCAGTTCTGTTTCTGCAGGCGACGCAACGCGTCGCCCACCGTGTGATTCGATCCGGTCACGAGTACCGTGCCCGAGCCGGCGAGTTCCAGCGCCCTCTCCAGGGCCTCGGCGAATCCCGGAACGACCTCCACCGCCTGTTCGCCGATCGCGTTCCGGGCCTCCTCCGGATCCCACGCCCGCGACACGGGAGCGGACTCCGGCACCGTGAAGACCGCCATACCGACCGTCCGCATCAGGGGTTCCAGCATCTCGGGCCACGGCTTGTCGCCGAGGATGCCGACCAGGCCGACGATCGGAGCCGGAAGCGCGATCTGCTCGAGAGCCCGCGTGAGGCTCTCGACTCCCGCGGGATTGTGCGCCACGTCCAGCACGACCGTGGCGTCGCCGACGGCGAGAACCTGCAGGCGTCCCGGCCAGTGCACTCCCTTCAATGCCGTCCGGGTCGATTCCGCGCGCACCGCCAGACCGGCCGCCGATACGGCGGAGAGCGCCAGCGAAGCATTGAGCGCCTGATGTTCGCCGGGAAGCGGAAGGGCGAACGATTCGCCATCCAGCTCCCGGGGACAGCGATCCGACTGCGGACCGGACCGCACGATCCTGTAGGTGAATCGGGTTCCGCCTCGGCCCGTGCTTACGTCACCGACGTCGAAGTCCCGATCGAAGGCGACACGCGGCGCTTCGAGCTCGGTGGCCCGGGCAGCGATCACGATCTCGACCTCGGGGACGAGTCGACCGGTGACCAGCGGCGTCCGAGACTTGATGATCCCCGATTTCTCTGCCGCGATCTGCCCGAGAGAATCGCCCAGCCAGTCCGAGTGGTCCATCGCGACGCCGGTGATCACACACGCGTCCGGTCGCAGGACGTTCGTCGCGTCGAACCGCCCTCCGAGCCCCACCTCGACGACCGCCACCTCGACGCCCGCTTCCGCGAACGCGAGAAAAGCGACGGCCGTCAGCGACTCGAAGAACGTGGCATCGGCACGCTCGGCGGACGGAAGAACCTCGCGGGCGCACCGCTCGAGAAGATCTTCCTCGAGTGGAACGCCTCCGACCTTCACGCGCTCGGCTGCGTCGATCAGGTGCGGGGAGGTGTACAGGCCGGTGCGCGTCCCGTGAGCACGAAGCACGGCCTCGCATATCGCTGCGACCGATCCTTTCCCGTTCGTGCCGCCGACCAGGATCGAGCGATACGCGTTCTGAGGGGAATCTACCGCATCGAGCAGGCACGCGATCCGTTCCAGGCCCCACTCGATGCGGGTGGACGGACTCCGTCGGAGCAGCGAGTCGAACGCGTTCCGCCGATCCTGCGTGCGGGTCAACACATATGCCCGAGCAGCGTCGCGATCGTGTCCTTGAGCTCGGTACGCGGCACGATCGTATCGATCATCCCGTGCTCGAGGAGAAATTCCGAGGTCTGGAATCCGTCGGGGAGATCCTGGCGAATCGTCTCCTTGATGACTCTCGGCCCGGCAAACCCGATCAGGGCTCCGGGTTCGGCGAGGTTCACGTCTCCGAGCATCGCGTAGCTCGCCGTGACTCCGCCGGTGGTCGGGTGCGTGAGGACGCTCACGAACGGAAGGCCATGCTCCGAGAGGCGCTGGAGGGCGGCCGACGTCTTCGCGAGCTGCATCAGCGAGAAGATCCCCTCCTGCATGCGCGCACCGCCCGAGGCCGCGACGATGAGCACCGGTGCGTCGCGGTCCACGGCCCGCTCTATCATCCGCGTGATCTTCTCACCGACCACCGAGCCCATGCTGCCGCCGATGAACTTGAACTCCATTACCGCGAGGCAGACCGTCCGTCCCTCGAGTGAGCCGGCACCGGTAAGCACCGCGTCCCGCCTGCCGACTTTCGCTTCGGCCTGCTCGACGCGCCGGACGTAGGGCTTCGAGTCGACGAATCCGAGGGGATCCGCCGAACGGAGTCGGGTGTCGAACTCGTCCGCGAAGCCGTCGTCAAGCAACAACTCGACGTACCCCTCCGCCGGCATGCGGAAGTGGTGGCCGCACTCCGGGCAGACACGGAGGTTCTCGGCCAGACGACGGACGAACAGGATCTCGCCGCATCCGTCACACTTTTCCCAGACATCGGCAGCGATCTCCCGCTTCTGCGAGACGAGCTTCTGCTTCTCTTTGCGAAACCAGGCCATGCGCTCTCCATGAACGAGGATGGATCCTCGAATATAGGCGGATCGCTTCGTGTCAGCGATCCCGCGCGGCCCGGGATTCCCGCCGCGGCGCACCCGGCGTCAGTGCTCGAACGCCGTTCGCGAGATCAGTGCGACGCCGATAAAAGTCATCAACAGAAACGTCCCGCCATAGCTGATGAAAGGAAGGGGAAGACCCGTCACCGGCATCAGACCCACGGTCATGCCGACGTTGATGACCAGATGCGTGAACCAGGCGCCGAATATTGCAAAGGTCAGGATACTGCCGAAGTTCTGGCTCGAACCGGCCGCGATCTTCACGGTCCGATGCAGCAACCACCCGAACGCCACCAGCACCACCAGCACCCCGATGAATCCCAGTTCTTCCCCGACCACGGAGAAGATGAAGTCGTTGTGTTGCTCCGGCAGAAAGGACAGTCGCTTCTGCGGTCCTTCGCCGAAACCGCGTCCCAGCCAGCCCCCCGACCCGATCGCCACCCGCGATTGGATCAGGTGCCAGCCGGCGCCTCGCGGATCGATTCCCGGGTTGAGGAACACCAGCAGGCGATTCTGCTGATACGGTGCGAGGCTGTTCCAGAGAGGGGCAGCCAGTGCGCCGGCCGCCAGATTTCCCAGGCCGACCGCCACGGCCTCCAGCATCCAGGGGCGCCGGAGGTAGAGGAGCAATATGACGAAGACGAACCAGACACCCCAGACCGTGGCCGACCAGCCCAGCAGCAGGCTCACTCCCGGGCTGACGAGCATGAAGATCGTGAACAGGGGCACGCCCGCCCAGAACAATGCGGAAATGAGTATCACTCCGAACGTCAACGCACTTCCCAGATCCGGTTGCGCGAGCACGAGTAGAAAGGGAACGAAGGCAATGAGCATGGGTCGCCAGAGTCGAAGCAGCCGGGTCTCCGGCTCCTCCCGCCCTCCGAGAGACCGTGCCAGCATCAGGATGGTCGTGAGCTTCGCCAGTTCGGCCGGCTGAAAGGAGAACCCGGCGAACTTCAACCAGCTCCGGGTACCCGGACCGGAACCGACGACCAGCACGGCGACGAGCAGCAGTATCGAAATTCCGTAGATCCAGGGCGTGGCCCATTCCAGCCAGCGGAGCGGCACCCGCGAGACGACGGAAAACGCGATCAACGAGAGAGCGAGCCAGATGGCCTGTCGCTTCCAGGCATCAGCCACCGGAGTCCGGATCTCGGTAAGACCCGCCGAATAGATCATCGCGATTCCGAACAGCGCCAGCGTCACGGCCGCCGCCACGAACAACGGATCGCCGAGCCGCTTGGCGGGACTGTCCTTGCGAACGTTCATGGCGAGCTCGCGACGGCCGGCGGCGAGGCCGGCACGCCCTCGTCGGTCAGAAACCGCTCGACCACGCGCGACGCCAGTGGAACGGCGAGGGAGGTGGTGTTGTCCGGGTGCCCGTTCTCCACGATCGCGGCCACCACGATGCGCGGATCCTCGACGGGCGCGAAGCCGACGAACCAGGAGTGAGGTTCCCCATGCGGATTCTGCGCGGTTCCAGTCTTACCGGCCAGTTCCCAGTCCGAGAGTCGGAATCTGTAGGCGGTTCCACCCGGCTCGTTCACCACCCGCGACAGCGCGTGTACGAGCTCACCACGCTGCGGCTCCGACAGATCCACCCGCCAGTCCACGCGAAGGGCTTCCAGCACCTCGGAACGCCGCAGATGCGGAATCACAGGTGGCTGGCCCGTGGCGAGAGCGGCATAGAACAGCGCCATACGCAACAGAGACTGTTCGGTCTCGCCCTGACCGATCGAGAGGTTGAGCGTAACCGACTCGGTCCAGCCGCGTGGGCCGAACTTCTCGTCGTACCACTCGCGCGAGGGGGGGAACCGTCCGCCGACTTCTCCGGGAAGGTCGATTCCGGTCCTGCCGTTGAAGCCCAGCCGATCGACTCCGGCCACGCCTGGTATGGCGGGGCGGGTTACGGCAGCCACAAACGCCCGGACCTGTCGAACACGCAGATGATGATCGAAGCCCTCCACGAAAGCGCCAGGATGGTCCAGGTGCAGTTTTTGTCACCCTGCGACACGAATGGCCCTGCATCGGTGATAAAGACATTGTTTGCCTCATGCAACTGCTGGAAGCGGTTGGTGACGGAAGTTTTGGGGTCGTCGCCCATGCGGGTGGTCCCCACCTCGTGGATGATACGCCCGGGGGCGGCAAGGCCGTAGTCCTGCTCGGCCGTCGGGGTATCGCCGAGTACTT
>JARRPA010000152.1:0-4960 GCA_037383305.1 Gemmatimonadota bacterium
TCGCTCGAGGGTGTCGATCGACCCGGCACCTACGACACCCTCGAGCGAGGCGTACTCGGCGCGCCCGAGTCTGAGGCTCAGGAGACCATAAATGGGGATGTCGCTGAGCCGCTTCTGGAGGAACAGCTCCGCACCGTACGAGCGACCCGTTCCGTCGCTGAGCAGCGGCTCCAGCCCGAACGGTATGTCGTTGGTCGCGTCCTCGAACCCCGTGGGTGCCAGGACCGCCTGGGGACGGAATACTCGAGCCGGGTAGTCTTCGTACTTCTTGTAGTAACCTTCCAGCTGCACGCGAAGGTCCGGACGAATCCGCCGTTCGATGCCCAGCGTGGCCTGGTCCGACACGATCGGCGTCAGGTTTTCCGGATTCGAGGGGTCTCCGATCAGCCAGATATAGGACGGGGGCTGAACGTACCGGCCGAGACTTCCGCGCAGTGAGGTCGTTGCGCCGACCTGCCACGTGGCCCCCAGGCGGGGGGAAAGGCGGAATCCGTCGTCGATGAAGTCGTACCAGTCCGCACGCAGGCCTCCCGTGATCCGGATTCGGTCGGTCGCCCGGACCGCCGCCTCGGCATACGTGGCGTTCCGGAAGGCCGTGAACGAGGTGTCCACCGCGAGCGGCCGGGGACTGCCGGACGCGTCGGTTCGCACCTCTCCGGCGAGCTGTACGTCGTAGGTCAGATCGCTGGCGTACTTGAGGCTGTTGCCGAGCGTCCACGCGAGCTTCCTCGAGGGATCCGAGGCCCATTCGACCCGCAGGCCGTTTTCACCCTCATCGGAGAAGTTCCGGAGTATCTCCTGTGGCGGATCGCCGAGAATCGTCTGCGTGGTCTCGAAGCTCGTAAAGGTGCGGCCCAGCGTGACCTCGAGACGGCTCGCACCGAACAGCCGGTCCCAGGTCAGACCTGCGAAGTACTGCCGGACGTTCGGGGCGATCGTCCGGCTGTTGTCGTATTCGTCTTCCTCGTCCTCGGTGTTGAAGGTGATGTCGTCGAGCGCGCCGACGAACAGGAAGGAGAGGCGATCCCGATCGCTGAGCCTGTGATTCGTCTTGAGCTGAAAGTCCCAATAGGACGGCACGAAACTGAAGCCTGCCGCGTTGAAGAGCAGGTCGAGGTAGCTGCGCCGGGCGCTGAACAGGAAGCTGCCGCCCGAACCGATCGGGCCCTCGAGAATGGCCCCGGCACCCGTCGCGGAGAGGTTCAACGTCCCGGCCAGAGCGTCCGTACTGCCCTCGCGCAGGCGGATGTCGGTCACCGATGCGGTCCTGTCACCGAACCGCACGCCCATGCCTCCACTCGCGAACTCGGTCTCCCGTACGAATTCGATGTTGATCAGAGACAAGGGGCCGCCCGTCGATCCCTGCGAACCGAAGTGATTGATGTTCGGCACCTCGATACCGTCCACGATGAACAGGCTCTCGTACGGCGCGCCGCCTCGGACCGCGAGATCGTTGCGGCCCGGCGACGTCACGGCCACGCCGGGAAGCAGAGAGACGGACCGCACGACGTCCTCGATCACCCCCGGCGCACGCCTGGTGTCCACGGCGTCGAGCGTTCGAGTGTTGGCCGGCTCTTCCTTCTCCTCTTCGGCGAAGAAGGAGGGAGCGACCTCGATCGTCTCGAGCTCGATCGGCTGTGCGGGAAGCTCGATCTGCACCGTCAGCGGCTTGCCCGAGCCCACGATCTGGTTCGACAGGAGCACGGGGCGGTAGCCGAGCGCCCCGGCGCGCAGGCTGTAGACGCCGGTCGGAATCTCACGGATCGCGAACCGGCCTTCATCGTCGCTGACGGAGGAGATCCCGGTGTCCAGAATCTCGACCAGGGCGCGGGCCACGGGCTCGCGGTTCGGGCCCGTGATTCGGCCCAGAATCGTTCCTTGGGGGACGTCCTGGGCCGCAGCGGATGAAGCCGCGAGGAGCCCGAGTCCCATGAGCGTCAGACAGCGAGTGAACGGTCGCATACGGCGGAGGCTATCGATGCGAGTGGCTCGTGTCACGTCCCGTATGCGGGTGTCAGCGGCCCGAACCCTCTCGTGTGCCCGGACCGCTGGCGGACGCGATCTCAGTTGAAGGTCAGACCGAGACCGAACTGAAGCACATACGGCGTGTATTCGAGTGTCGTCACGACCCAGTTGACGTAGGGCGTCAGGGCGAGCGAACCGGACGAGTTGATCGGAAAGTCGTAGCCCGCGCCGACCACGAAGCCGGCCCCCGTTTCCGTGTCACAGTTCGTGCAAGTCGCGAGCGCGAGGCCTGCTCCGCCAAGCAGGAAGAAGTCCTTCTCGCCCGGGTGGACGCACACCTGCGCCGAATAGACTCCGAGGGTGGAGTTGAACCCATTTTCGCTCTTCGTCCATGCGTTCGATCCCACGGCCAGCCGGATCGAATTCGAAGGCGTGAATCCGATGTGAGCGTTTCCAGAGAAGCCCCCCTCCGTGTCGCAGTCGAAGCCGGAGGGACAGTCCAGCAGCCCCAGAATGCCGTAGCCCAGTCCGAATCCTCCCGGTTGAGAGTTTCGCGGCGCGATGCACGCCGCCGCTCTGCAGGTGCCGGGGGCCGATCAAGCATCCGTCAGGTGGACTCCGCGATCCAGCGCTCGATCTTATCCTGAAGCATGCCGAGGGTGACTGTACCGTCCCCGATCACCCGGTCGTGAAACTCCCGGATGTCGAATCGGTCGCCGAGCGCCGCCTCGGCCTTCGCGCGCAGCTCCTGGATCACGAGGCTGCCGGTCAGGTAGGCGGTCGCCTGGCCCGGAACCGCGATGTAACGATCAACTTCCGACGCGATGCCGGCTGCGGATTCCGCGGTGTGCGCGGCCATGTAGTCGATCGCTTCCTGACGGCTCCAGCCGAGCGCGTGCATGCCCGGGTCCACGACCAGACGGGCGGCGCGGAAGGCCTCGTTGGAGAGCATGCCCAGTCGGTCCACGTCGTCCGTGTACAGGCCCATTTCGTCCGCGAGGCGCTCGGAATAGAGTGCCCAGCCCTCGCCGAGACCGGAACTGAAGAAGAACTGCAGGATGGGGTGTACACCGGCTCCCTCCAGCGCCACGTACACCTGCATGTGATGGCCGGGATAGGTCTCGTGGAACGTGGTCGCCTCGAATCCCCCGGCCCGGTTGAGCTCGCTCGGCTCGTGCGTGCCGAACTCGTACGTCCCCGGGCGGCTGCCATCCTTGGAACCCGCCGAGTAGAAACCGCCACCCGTGACACCCATGTAGTCGGGATAGGGACGGAGCTCGACCTCCGCTTCCGGCACGATTCCGAACCAGTCCGGTACCGCGGCCCTCGCGCGATCCACCGCGGCCTGGGCGAACGCCACGATCTCCTCGCGGCTCCGGAAACTGTAGCGCGGATCCTGCCGCACGAGTCGGAGAAGCTCTTCCGTGTCTTCGGTCCCGAAGCTACGACGGCCGATCTCCCTGATCTCGGACTGAATCCTCTCCATCTGGCGGAGGCCGTTCTCGTGGATCTCCTCCGGCGTGAGTGGAAGCGTAACGTGGTAGCGGACGGACGCGAGGTAGCAGTCGCGCCCGCCCGGGTTCGCTGTGACCCCGATATCCGACCGCGCCGCCGGCAGGTACTCCTGCGCCAGGTAGTCTCGCATCCGGCGAGTCGCCGGGACGATCTCGTCGGCGATGATCGTTTCGAGCGCAGACTGGAACTCGGCCTCGCCATCGCGGCGGGCCGGATCGAACCACGGAGTCTCCTCGGGCGGCGTGGCCAGGAGAGCGTCGAGCTGTCCGATCACCGCCTCGACGTTCGACTTCGGAGCCGTGTACCCCGCCTCGACGCCTCGGCGGAAGTTCACGATCTCCGTGTCGATGTAACGGGGAACGTCATGCGCACGTGCCAGGGCATTCGAACGGGCGAGCTCGCTTCCGACCGGCTGCTGGGCGAACACGTTGGGGAAGAAGTTCTGCCAGCCCGTCCAGGTCGGACTCACGTTCCAGAGTTCGGTCCGGCAGACGCGCCGCGCGACGGCGGCCGCGAGTCGCGCACGTGCGAAGGCGTAGGGGACGGCAGCCTCTGTGCTTTCGAGATCTGCGGCATCGATTCTCTCGAGTGCGCTCAGCCAGGCGTCCTCCCGCTCTTCCCACGCGGCCAGCGCCGCAGGGCTGCGATCTCCGAGTCGATCGAGCGCCGCGGGGAAACCCGTCTCGTAAGCCTCTTCGGGAAACTGGTCGTAATATCCGTTGACGTACTCGTCCGCGATCGCGAGCGCCGCGGCCACGGGATCCTCCTCCGGCATGAGCTCCTCCTCCGCGCGGTCTGCATCATCCGGGCTCGCCGAGCAGGCCGCGAGACAGGCTACGAAGAGGATCATCGGGAGTCCTGAAAACGCGGTGGCGGCGGTGTTCGGACCGTGCTTCGACCTGTTCACGGCGATTCCTCTCGAATGCGGTGCACTGGCGGCCGGGCGCGCGAGCGGCCCGCGTGATCGACCCTTACGGTAACGAGGCCGGCCGGGTTCGGCATATCTTATGGGAGGGAGAAAATCGTTCGTGCCTTCGGTACGATTTTCCGACTCGACGCGATCCTGAATCGACGGTCGGAAATCAGAAGCCAGCCGAAGGGCTCGCGGCTGCATCTCCTAAGTGATTTAATTACAATATATATAGGTGGTAACGCTTCGCTTGCCAGCCCGACCTCCTGGCCCCCGGAAACCGGGACCGGGACTTGCACCACCCGCGGTACTGCGAGCGATTGTTCGTATACCCGAACGAGGATGGTACTGAATGTTCCGATGGACGAAGATACCCATGGTCGCGGCGCTGACGCTCGGCCTGGCGGTCGCCGGCTGCGGCGACAGCACGGGACCCGACGCCCCGGCCACCTTCAAGGTCATGCTGACGGACGGTCCGGCCGAGTACGTGGCGTCGGCGAACGTCGAGATCGGCGAAGTGTGGGCGATCCAGGCGGGCGGCCCTCCGATCCTGCTGAGCTCAGACGGCGG
>JARRPA010000153.1:0-4892 GCA_037383305.1 Gemmatimonadota bacterium
TGGTCATCGACGGCGACGGCATCTTCGCTGCGGCGTGGAGCGCCGACGGTGCGGGCCCGCTGCTACGCCAGCGAAGGGGGGCTGGCCTATGGCCCAGTTGCCAACTGGCTGCGCACCCCTTCCCTGCAGCGAACTCTGTCTTCGCTGGATGAGGCCTGGCTGAGCGAGATCGCCAGGCTGTTTCTGGAGCATGGAGCCGCCTTTCGAGCAACTCGCCGGGGTGATCGAGGTGACGTCCGGAAAGCACCCTGGGACCGAGACGAATCAGGTCGGACCCGCTTCCCGTCCGTATTCCGATCACGTCGAGGACTCCATCATCCACCTTCGCTTCGGGAGCGAGCGGAACGCCACCTCCGACGCGGCTTCCGTTCGCGATCACGAGCATCAACAGGTCCAGTTCGTGTGGCTCGCCGTCCAACTCGATGCGCACTTCGTGGGAGGAGAGGTCCCGGAGCTCGGAGAGCGCGGCCCGAAGAGACGCGCGGCGACGCCAGCGGTGTTTGCGCTCGGGCGTCAGGTGATCCGAAATGCGGCCGCCGAAGCCACCGACGACCGCGTTCCACATGAGCGCTCGTTCTCTCCCGGAAGCGATTCCTCCGTCGGCTTCGCAGAGAATGGCGTCGATCGGACGGGCCGAACCGTCGCGGAGGATCTCGAGAGCCCGATCGAGCCCCGGGGCGATCCCGAGAGCCCGGGCCAGGTCATTCCCGGTCCCGAGCGGAAGGACCCCGCACTCGAGTCCCCGGCGCCCTGAGAGGACGGAGGCCACTTCGCTCACAGTGCCATCGCCGCCCGCGGCGATGAATCGCTGAAATCCATCGGCCACGGCCGCACGAACCCGTCGTTCGATCGCGGCCGGCCCGTCGCATTCATGGATCTCGGCGTTCGGGATCGAGGCCACGGCCCTTCTCGCGGCGGAGGAGGAATTGCCGGATCCGGCAGCGGGGTTCAGGATGACGCAGGAACGCAAGACTCTGTATCGTCGAGTCCACTGGCGAGCCCGGGCCGGGCAGGCCTTGGTCTGATCGACACGTGAGGAGCGGGATGGCGGAAACGGAACAGCGAGAATACGCCCGGAAGCTCGTGGAGAATGCGCGAGCGATCGCCGTCCTCACCGGAGCAGGAGTTTCCGCGGAGAGCGGGGTTCCGACCTTTCGTGGATCCGGTGGCCTGTGGCGAGGTCGCAGTGCGCTCGACCTCGCGACGCCCGAGGCGTTCCGGCTCCACCCGGAGGAGGTGTGGGAGTTCTACCACGCCCGGCTGATGGGGCTGCGCTCCGTGCTCCCGAACGATGGCCACAGGGCGCTGGCGGCGCTGGAAGCGACGCGGGAACGATTCTGGCTGCTGACCCAGAACGTGGACGGGCTTCATCGGCAGGCCGGGAGCGTCAACGTGATCGAACTGCACGGGACGATCCGGACCGCCCATTGTTCCCGTTGTGCACGCTCGCTGGACATGTCGAATGCCCTTGCCGGATGGAGGCCGGGCGCCGTGCCCGCGTGCCCGGAATGCTCGGCACCGCTGCGACCGAGCGTGGTCTGGTTCGGGGAGACCCTTCCGGAGTCCGCGCTGCGGCGGGCCGACGACGCGATCGCGCACTGCGATCTGATGCTCGTGGCGGGCACGTCCGGGGTGGTGCAGCCCGCCGCATCTTTCGCATTTCAAGCCCGAAGCCATGGCGCTCGGGTGATCGAGGTCAATCCCGAGGAGACACCGATCTCCGCGATCGCGGATGTCGAACTGCGCGGGCGCTCGGCTCGCGAACTTCCGCAACTGCTCAGCGAAGAAGAGAGAGCCTGGCTCAGTCCGCACACTGCGGACGACTGACCGTCTCGAGAAAGGCCACGAGCAGCGACTTGTCGAGCCTGCCGTCTTTTCGGACCCCCGAACACACATCGACTCCGTAGGGGCGAACGACACGAACCGCCTGGCACACGTTCTCGGCGTTCAGCCCGCCCGCGAGGAGCACGGGCAGCTGGATCGCCTCCGAGATCGTCCGGCTGATCTCCCAGTCGTGCGTTTCACCGGCCGGATTTCGCCATCGGAAAGGAGGTTCCGATCGACCGGAATCGAGCACCAGCGCGTCCACGTGGCGCGATACGCGGCGCGCGACCTCCATCGCGTCGGCCTCGACGACGTGGATCGACTGTGCGATGAAGATCCCCGGAAACCTCGACCGAAGATCCTCGTAGTCGGCGGGCTTCAACGGATCCCAGAGCTGGAGCGTCTTCACCCCGCTCGCCACGTAGAGGTCGGCGAGCTGATCGGTGTTCGTTGCCGAAGTGAGCACGAATGTGCCGGTCGACTCGGGAATCGAGCGGACGATTTCCGCCATCTGCTCCACCGGAATGCGCCCCTCTCCAGTGGGCGTCTCGTCGACCATCCCGATGGCGGCGACTCCGTAGGAAACGGCGATCCGCGCCTCTTCCGGCGAGGTGATGCAGCAGACCTTGACCTTGACCGGCGAAACGATCTCCATCCTGCCTCCCCAGGCGAGCCTCGCGGTCTCCCTACCGAAAGCGAACGCTGCTGCTGTCGGAATTTGCAGGATTCGGGCCGCGAATCGGGGATTTCCGCCGAAGGCCGGCGGAATCCTCATCCAAAGGAACAGACCTCAGAGCAGTCCGTCAACCGAGAGGTAGACGCGCCAACCGTCGGGATCTCGACCCCGGAGGGATCGAGCGACGTCCAGACGGACAAGGCCGTCCAGCCCGGAGACGCCGATTCCGGCGCTGATCGCCGGGTCTGCGAAGGTGAACGAGGATCGCGCTCCGGCCCAACCCGTGTCGCCGAACAGCAGGATCCGGAGGACCGGCGCGCCGAGAGCCAGCTCCGCGCGGCCCAGCCAGAAAGCGGTTCCCCGGTTCGTGTCGGGCGTATTCGGAAAGGCCCGCAGTGACTCGACACCGCCCAGATAGTACCAGCGCTGTGCTGGCGGCGCGCCTGTCGTACTGCCGGCGGACGCCGCGAGGGCCAGCGACAGTCGATCGGTCAACGGGAATCCGGCGCTTCCGGCACCCGCGTAGCGAATGTAGTCCCGATCCCCGACCGCTCCCTCCGCCCACGCCGTGGCCGTGTAGATCGGCCGCGAGGGGTCACGTCCCGCCTGCCAGCGTATCCGCCCCGACAGCCCGAACAGCGTGACCGTCTCCGCCGTCACGTTCTCCGGGAACTCGGTGTCGCCGAGAAGACCGGGAAGCAACGCGTCCGTCTCCTTCGGTGCGTTCCGTTGCCCTTCGGCGAACGCACGCAGCTCGGTGCGAACGGGCCCTCCCCCCCTCCATCCGAAGGAGGCGCCGTAGATTCGGTAGTACTGCGCGTCGTCGTAAGCCAGCAGGAGCGCGTGCGCCGAGGGGAGGAGCGCGAACGGATGGCCCCGGTCGCCGACGTCCGTCAGCTTCCAGTAGCCCGCCATCTCCAGCTCTCCGTTCCCGTGACGACGGACGAGGGACGCCGTCAGATTTGGAACTAGGTCCGCGACCCCGAGGCGGGCCTCCGCCTGCAGGCGGGTGCGGCCGTCCAGTGGCACCTCGGCCCTCACGCCGCCGCTCAGTGCTTCGACCCGGTTGTACCGGAAAGACGCGAGTCGGACCCCTGGCGGTTCAGCGGGCGCAGAAGGAAGTGTGATCCGACCCACCTGATCTCGAATCCGACTCAACTCATCGTCTGTAAATGGTTTTTCTGAAGATAGATCAGAAGCCTCTTCCGTATCAAACCAGGCGGCGAGGGATTCCTCGGGAGGAAGCAGAATGACCCGGGTCGGACCTTCCGGGTCGTCGCAGGTCACATCGGTCGAATCCCGGTCCGCAGGGGGCTCCTCTGCGCGATCCCGCTCACCCCGTCTTTCCTCGCGCGCCCGCCTTCTGCCTTCCCGCGGATCGTCGCATGGACCGATCTCGCTCCTCGTCCAACCATCGGGAACGGGGAAGTCGGGATCGAGGCCGGGCTCGTTCACCTCCATCTCGCGTGCGAAGAGCTCCACCGCCACCGGAATCTCGAGGAGGGAGCCCATCCGCCCGCGACCGTCGAATCGGACGCGCGTGGGAAGCCACCAGCGCTGTTCGTAGAGCGCATACTCCACGATCATCGTTTCGACGGTGACCGTGATGGGCTTCAGGAATCCGGGAACGTCCGCCGCCTCTTCCGGCTCGTCCAGATCGAGGTTGAAGGGCCGCGCCGGTCGGAATGCCCCTCGCACGAGAGCGGCGCTCGCGGCATCGAACCACAGAGAGCCCGCCAGCAGGTCGAATCCCGATTCGCGCGGCTCCACCCGAACTTCCGCGAGAACGATCTCGCGGCCCGAAGGAAGAATCACCCGCATCGTGTCGCCCGAGGCGTAGCGGTACCATCCACCGGCGGAGTCCGCGAGCGGATGGCGGAAGGGCGAGCCGGCGAGAATCAGACGGTCGCCGGCCGGATCGACGGGGAATTCGACGAGGTTCTCGGGTTTCTCCAGCTCGATCTCGGCTGACGCTCCGACGATCGGAACGGCCCGCCGGATCCCGAACCACCGGATCGTCTCCACACCGGAGGAGTCCCACCGGACCCGTCCCGCACGATCGCTCGTATAGAGGCCTCGTTCCCGACTCAAGTCGCGCGTCGTGAGACCGACGGTTATCCGCTCGACAATCGTGGCTTCCCAACTGGCGAGCCCGGCCGCCTCCCGTCCGCGCTGCGCCCGGGCGCGACGGATCAACTCCCTCGATTCCGCGTCCAGGAAGGTGTCGGGCGGAGCCGGGGCCGTGTCGAGTTCCTGGGTTCGTGCCGTCCCGGGTGAGCCGATCGCGGCGAACGCGATGGCGGCGGCGAGAACACGTCCGGCGTCAGCGATCATGATACTCCCTACGCCCGACACTGCACGAGGGTTTCGGCCCGGGTCGGACGATTGCACA
>JARRPA010000154.1:0-8609 GCA_037383305.1 Gemmatimonadota bacterium
GACACGTTCGGCGGGAAGGCGAAGCTGACCTGGCAGAAGGGTCGCTGGAACTGGTACGGGAAGTACTCTTACGCCGGCATCGTAGCGGACGGCGGCCCCGACGAGACCACGACTTTCACGGGCTGGGTGCTGAAGGACCACGGTGCGGGCAACGGCAACCAGATCACCACGGGGCTGGCGGTGAACCTGGGCACCTTCCAGATCGGGCCGAACTTCCTCTGGCAGAAGCCGCTGGTGGGCCCGATCCCCGGGGACGTCGGGTCGCCCGGCCGGCCGCGGAACGTCATCGATGATCCCTTCGCGGTCCGGATCAGCCGGGAGACGGTGGCCGGTGAGCTGCTGCTGACACACGACCCGACGCCCGCGACCTGGTTCTGGGCCTGGGACAACGACATTCGGGAAGACGCCAAGCTCGCCTGGAGCCTCGGCTTCAACTTCAAGCACTTCCCGACCACGATGGACGCGGCGATCGGGGTGCTGGAGGATGGCCGTACCTTCTTCGCCTTCCCGGGTGCCACACCGGCGCGAGACCTGTGGGAAGTGCGGGCGCGGCTCGTCTCCCGCCTCGCACCCGACGTTCGGGCGGCCGCGACGATCTTCGCCGGAACCGGCGAGCCCAACGGAGACGATACCCGGTTGATCCACCGGTACGGCATCGACGGTCGAATCACCTGGTCGCGGGCGGCGTTCGCGATGTTCGCGAAGTTCGGCGACTGGGGGCCGTACGACTACCACCGTGATTTCAATCTGACCTTCCCGGTGCACCTGATGGGGGACGTGTCCTACACCCTCGGAGCGCCGCGCTGGTTCGGCTGGCCGCAGACACGCATCGGCCTGCGAGCGACCTGGCGCTCGCTGGACGAGTTCTCGAATCGCTACTGCCCGGTTGAGGTTCCCAACGCGGCCGGCGAGCTCGAGTGCGATCCCACGGCCGCCGGGTTCGGAAACGGGAGCGAGTGGGAGATCCGAACCTACCTGCACGTCGCGTTGTGATGCGCGCCTGACGAACCCGTGCCTGACACCTGCTCCGCCGGCCGTGCGCCGGCGGGGCAGCTGGCCGTGCGCTCGTGCCGCCGGGCGCCGTGTTCATCAGGCAGGCGGCAGGGCCCGGCGCCGGGCCGTCACCCGATGCCTTCCGAATGCGCCCATGAGCCATATGACCGAACGCGACAGACAGATCGAGGAGCGGATCCTCGGACTTCTCGGCCGGATGACGCTCGAGGAGAAGATCGGTCAGCTGACCCTGCTGAACGGAGCGGGCGGACAGATTTCCGATCCGCTGCGGCGGGAGATCGCGGCCGGACGGGTCGGGGCCGTGCTGAACGAGGTCGATGTCGGCACCGTGAACGAACTGCAGCGCCTCGCGATCGAGGAGAGCCCGTCGGGGGTTCCGCTGTTGATCGGCCGCGATGTGATTCACGGCTTCCAGACCGTATTTCCGCTTCCTCTGGGCCAGGCCGCGAGCTGGGACCCGGATCTGATCGAGCGTTGTGCCCGTATCGCCGCGGCGGAAGCCGCCGCCGCGGGCGTCAACTGGACCTTCGCGCCGATGGTCGATATCGGGCGCGATCCCCGTTGGGGACGGATCGCCGAGACCCTGGGTGAAGACCCGTGGCTGGCCTCCGCCCTCGCCGTCGCGATGGTGCGCGGCTTCGAGGGCGATCGCCTGGCGGATCCCGGCCGCATCGCCGCCTGTGCGAAGCACTTCGCCGGCTACGGGGCGAGCGAGAGCGGGCGCGACTACAACACGACCGACATTCCCGAAATCGAGCTGCGCAACGTTCACCTGCCGCCGTTCCGGGCCGCGGTCGACGCGGGGGTCGCCTCCCTGATGACTTCCTTCAGCGACCTGAACGGGGTGCCGGCCACGGCGAACGATTTTCTCCTGAAGCAGGTGCTCCGCGAGGAGTGGGGGTTCGACGGCTTCGTGGTCAGCGACTGGGAGTCGGTCCCGCAGCTCGCCGTGCACGGCCTCACCGCGGACGACCGTGAATCGGCCCTGGCTGCCGCTTCGGCCGGGCTCGACATGGAGATGGCGAGCACCACCTTCCGGGAGCACCTGGCCGGGCTCGTCGCGGAAGGGAAGATCACGGTCCGCGAAATCGACGCGATGGCGGCCAACGTTCTCCGGGTCAAGCTGCGTCTCGGCCTGTTCGAGGAGCCGTACACGGATTCCGGCCGCGTGCGGCTCGCGGCGGATCCCGAGCCCCTGGAGACGGCCCGGGAGGCGGCGTTGAAGAGCCTGGTGCTCCTCATGAACCGCGATCACACGCTGCCGCTTTCGAAGCAGGGGATCGCATCGCTGGCCGTGATCGGACCGATGGCCGACGAGGCGGTGGAGCAGCTCGGCACCTGGATCTTCGACGGCGACCCGGCGCGCAGCGTCACCCCACTCGAGGCGCTGCGCGGGTACCTGGGGCCCGATGTCGAAGTGCGCTACGAACGGGCCCTCGAGACGACGCGAAGCCGAAGCGACGAGGGCTTCCAGGCGGCTCTGGACGCCGCCCGGTCATCGGACGCCGTCCTCCTCTTCCTCGGGGAAGAGTCGATCCTGTCGGGTGAGGCCCACTCCCGCGCCGACATCCGCCTCCCCGGGATTCAGGAGCGGCTGATCGCCGACCTGTCGGCGACCGGGAAGCCGGTCGTGCTCGTCGTGCTGGCGGGCCGTCCACTCGCTCTCGAGAGCGTGGTGAACCAAGTAGCGGCGATCCTCTACGCCTGGCATCCGGGGAGCATGGGCGGTCCGGCGATCGTCGACGTCCTCTTCGGAGAGCAGTCGCCGTCGGGGAAGTTGCCGGTGACCTTCCCCCGCGTCACCGGGCAGATTCCGATCTATTATGCCCACAAGAACACCGGAAAGCCGCCCACGCCGGAGACCGTCGTCCACATCGACGACATCCCTCGCGATGCCGAGCAGCTGTCGGCGGGCGGCAGCTCCTTTCACCTCGATGCCGGACATACCCCCCTCTTTCCATTCGGGCACGGCCTCTCGTACACGGAGTTCGCGTACTCGAATCTCACTACGAGCCGGGAGATCCTCCCGATCGGAGAGTCCTTGAGCGTCGAAGTCGATATCGCGAACGTGGGCGATCGCGAAGCGGAGGAAGTCACGCAGCTGTACGTCCGGGATCCGGTGGCGAGCGTCACACGACCGGTGCGCGAGCTCAAGGGATTCCAGAGAGTCCGGCTCGCGCCGGGAGAGAACCGCACCCTCCGCTTCGAGCTGCACACCGATGATCTTTCCTTTCACGGTCGGGACATGCGCCGCCGTGCGGAAGCGGGCCGCTTCCACGTATGGGTCGGAGGCAGCTCGGAGGCGCAGCTTCAAGCCGAGTTCGAAATCCGTCCCCCCTCCGAGGAATGACCGAATCGATGAACGCACCGCGGGCCGCATCCGAGATTCGGCAGAAGGCCGAGTCACTGCTGTCGCGAATGACTCTCGATCAGAAGATCGGCCAGATGACGCAGGGCGAGCGCATGTTCGTCACGCCCGAAGACGTGCGGGAGTATCATCTCGGCTCGGTGCTGAGTGGCGGGGGTTCCTGTCCGGGCGACAATCGTCCCGCGGACTGGGTGGCGATGAACGACGCCTACTGGGCCGCGTCGATGGACGCGGACGAAGAGCACCTGCCGATTCCGATCCTGTACGGGGTCGATGCGATCCACGGAAACGCGAATCTCCGCGGAGCCACGGTCTTTCCGCACAACATCGGTCTCGGCGCGACCCGCGATCCCGAACTGCTGGAGCGGATCGCGCGGATCACGGCCCGTGAGGTTCTCGCGACGGGAGTGGAGTGGACCTTCGCGCCCACCCTGGCCGTGGCGCGCAACGACCGGTGGGGCCGGACCTACGAGAGCTACTCGGAAGATCCCGGACTCGTCGGCTCCTGCGCCGTTCGGTTCGTCGCCGGACTGCAGGGCGATCCGGGCGGGGACGGCGTCGTGGCGTGCCTCAAGCACTGGGTAGGGGACGGCGGCACTTCCCGCGGGGTGGACCAGGGCGATACGCAACTGTCACGGGAGGAGTTGGAGCGCATTCACATCGCTCCCTACCGGCAGGCGATCGACTGCGGCGCGCTGACCGTGATGGCTTCCCTCAGCAGCTGGAACGGAGAGAAGTGTCACGGACACAGGAGGCTGCTGACCGACCTGCTGAAAGGAGAGCTCGGATTCCAGGGATTCATCGTGTCGGACTGGGACGCCACGGACCAGCTGGACGAAGACTACGCCGTTGCCGTGCAGCTCGCCGTGAACGCCGGGATCGACATGTTCATGGTGCCCGAGAAATGGCAGGAATTCATAGCCATCCTGAAGTCGCACGTGGCGCGAGGCACCGTGGCGATGGAGCGGATCGATGACGCGGTGCGCCGGATTCTGGGCGTCAAGTTCGCGTATGGATTGTTCGATCGACCGCGGCCGGCGGAGCGACTCCTGTCGAACGACCCCGGTTTCGGATCGAAGGAGCACCGCGAAGTGGCCCGGGAGGCGGTCCGGAAGTCGCTGGTGTTGCTCAAGAACGAGGGCGGCGTGCTTCCCCTGGATCGGACGGCCAGCATCCTCGTCGCAGGCCGCAACGCCGACAACCGCGGACACCAGTGCGGTGGATTCACCATTGCCTGGCAGGGCACCTCGGGCAACGAGTCGATCGAAGGGGGCACGTCGATATGGGAAGGGATTCGCGAGCGGGCCCCCGGTTCCGTGTTGAGCGTCGACGGCGCCGATGCCCGTTCCGGAGAATTCGCCGCCGCCGTGGTGGTGATCGGAGAGAGGCCGTACGCGGAGGGCATGGGCGACATACGGTCGGATGGCAGCCCGGTCGCTCCGGGCTCGCAGATCGCGCTCGTGACGGCGGATCTCCAGCCCTACGGCGACACGCTGGAGCTCGCGGACGATCGCCGCCGAGGGGATACCGGTCGTGGCCGTACTGGTCTCGGGTCGGCCGCTGGTCGTCAATCGGGAGATGGAGCTGGCCTCGGCCTTCGTGGCCGCCTGGCTGCCCGGCTCGGAAGGGGCGGGCATCGCCGATGTCCTGTTCGGAGACCACGACTTTCAGGGCCGACTGTCGTTCTCGTGGCCGCGTCGACCGGAGGACAACATCAACGTGGGCGACGCGGAGTACGATCCGCTGTTTCCCTGCGGATTCGGGCTGACGCACTCCGGCTGAGGCTCTCTCGTCAGCCGGGACGACCGGATCGCGGCTATGCAGGCTCGGGCTCGAGATCTCCGGGCTTACCGCGTCTTCGTTCCAGCTCCATTCGAACCTCGTGCGCCTTCTCTTCGGTGATCGGGAAGGTGGCGATCGCCCAGATCGCGATGGCCGATGTCACCATCGGGATCGCGGCATCGCAAAGCCGCATGAGGAAGATCGTCCGCTCGGTCTGTGCTCCGCCCAGCGCGACGTCGAAGCCGGTCGCGTTCAGGAGGTAGCCACTCAAGCCGAGCGCTGCGGCCATCCCCAGCTTGACCACCCACCAGAAGATGGAGCCGTACATGCCCTCGCGTCTCTCGTGGGTCGTGAGCTCATCGACATCCACGACGTCGGCGACCATCGACGGCATCAGCGTGAAGAGGCCTCCGAGGCCGAAGGCCAGTAGCGGAGCCGGAAGCATGACCAGCCACGGGATCTCGGGATTGTAGCAGATCCACTTGAGCCCGTACCCGACGATCGAACGTTGAACACCAGGAAGGTGGCGACGCAGAGCTTCAGGAACGGACGCGAAGAGAGAGCCGTCCCGAAGCCCTTGAAGAAGTCGACGAGATTGCGGCGAAGGGCGCCCAGAGCGCTCTCCCGGGCCACGGGCATTTCTTCCTCCAGCTCGTCCCGGTGCTCTTCGACCTCGGCCTCCGCGATCTCCTTGAAGCGTTCCCTGAGCAGCAGGGCGGGCAGAATTCCGACCCCGATCACGAACACGCCGATGATGATCGCGAGCCCGGCCGCCCCCGCCACCTGGTCCTCGAAGAACCCTTCGTACGTCATGATCCACAGGAACCAGGGGGAGACGACGTACGCCAGCTGTCCCATGAAGTTCTGGACTCCCATGAGCCGCGTGCGCTCGTGGTAGTCCGGCGTCAGCTCGTAGCCGAGCGCGACCCAGGGCGTGGCGACCACCGTGTAGGCGAGGTAGAAGATGATCGAGCCGACCAGGAACCATATGAAGTAGAACGTCTCGCTCTGGCCTCTCGGCAGCTGCCAGAGAAGGGCGAAGATGATGCCGGCGGCGATCGCTCCGACGAAGATGTACGGCCTGCGCCTCCCCCACCGCGAGGTCGTATTGTCGGAAATGTAGCCCATCAAAGGGTCGGTCAGGGCATCGGTGAGGCGGGGAAGCGCTCCGAGAAGTCCGACGAGCGCCGGATTCATGCCGAGGCCGAGATTCAGGACGATGATCATGCCGCCGCTCGCCGCGGCCAGCAGATTGTTGACGAACGCGCCCAGCCCGTAGATGACCTTCTGGGCAAAGGAAATCCGGTCCTCGGGTGCGGTCTCGTAGCGAGCGGTAGCGCTCACGGAGCTTCCTCGTACACCCGGACCCAGTCCACGAGCATCGTCTGTGGAAACTGTGTGGTCGCATCGGGCGGACCCACGAAGGTGCCACCGACGGCCACGTTCAGAATGAGATAGAACGGATGGTCGAACACCCACTCTCCGGGTACGTCGTCCGAGGTCACCGTCTGGAAGTGCTGGTCGTCGATCCACCAGTCGATCGAGTCACCGCGCCATTCCACCGCGAACACGTGGAATTCGGCATCGAAGGTGGAGTCCGTGAGATAGAAACGCCGCGTGATCGCGTCTCCCGCCGAGTGGCCCGGACCGTGGAGGCTGCCGTGAACGACGCTGGGCTCCTGTCCGCGATATTCCATCACGTCGATCTCTCCGCAGGCGGGCCAGCCCACCTCGTCGAAATCAGCCCCGAGCATCCAGAACGCCGGCCAGATGCCCTGACCTCTCGGGAGCCGGATGCGGGCCTCGAACCGTCCGTTCTGCATCTCGAACAGGTCCTTGGTCGTGATCCGGCCGGAGGTGTAGTCCCGGCCCATGTACGGCTCTTCCCGGGCAGTGATCGCGAGGTTGCCGGCCCCATCCAGCGAGACATTATCCGCTCTGTCCGTATCGTACTCGAGCTGAGCGTTGCCCCAGTCCGTGCCGATGTCGAAGCGCCAGTTGGCCGGATCGGGTAGCTGACCCGAGGGGCCCTCGAAATCGTCCTCCCATACGAGGCGCCAGTCGGAGTTCGACGGACCGGAGGCCGTGTCGTCTCCGCAGCCGACGAACGACATCACGGCGCAGGCCAACGCCGCCGCCGGAAGAAATCGATCCGGAGCTCGCATCATTGAGTGCTCGCCGCTTTCGGTACGGGAAAGAGTCGCGGGTCGTCGAGAGCCGACTGGAGCACCAGCGTGGCGGCGCCCAACGCCGTCGCCTGTTCGCCGAGATCGCTGGCGCGCACCTCCGTGCCCGCGACCGATGTGATCAGGCTTCGTCGGCCGATCACGTCGCGCAGCGGCTCCAGCAACAGGTCGCCGACACGCGACAATCCGCCGCCCACGATCACCATCGCCGGATTGAGCATGCTGACCATGCCGGCCACCGCGATCCCGAGGCTCTCCGCCGCCTCGTGCACGACCTGACGCGCGACGGGATCGCCGGCCAGAGCCGCTTCCACGATTGCCTGCACGGTCAACTTCTCCTCCTGCAGGGCGCTTTCGGGGTTCTCTGGAATGAGCGCGGCGGCACGCTCGATGAGCGCTCGGCTTCCGACCAGAGTGGTCAGGCAGCCGTCCAGGCCGCAGGGGCAGGGGGGACCCAGCGGGTCGATCACCAGATGGCCGACTTCACCCGCGATTCCCGTGGCGCCGCGGTAGATCTCTCCGCGAACGATATGCCCGGCGCCGACCCCGGTCGCCACCTTCAGATAGACCAGGTCGTCCACGCCGAGCCCGGCTCCCCACCAGCGCTCGGCCAGGGCCCCGAGGTTGGCATCGTTGTCCACCAGAACCGGCACGTCATATCTGACCTGCAGGTCGTCGAACCAGTCCCGTCCGCGCCAGGCGGGCAGCGCGACTTCAGAGAGTAGTCGGGGCCTCGCGGGATCGACCGGACTGGGGACGGCGATCCCGACTCCTACCAGGCGCCCGGTGCCGCCTCCCCAGTGGGCGAGGCATGCGTCGCTCAGCTCGGAGACGAGCTGTCGCGTTCCTTCCGGGTCGTCCTGGACCGGATGCCGGGCCTGCTTCCAGGCCAGCACCTGCCCGCGCAGGTCCGTCAGGGCGACGGCGACGTGCGCGGCGCCGATGTCCACGCCGAGTATGCCGAATGCTTCGTCCTGAAACTCCAGCACGATCGGCCGACGGCCGCCGCGCGATGGACCGGCGCCGACCTCGGCGACCAGTCCGGTCTGCAGAAGGTCCTTGACGAGATCGGAGACGGTGGAGCGTGAGATATCGGCGTGGCGCGCGAGATCCGCCCTGGATACACGACGCAGTTTCCAGATCATGCGCAGCAGTACGTCGGAAAGGGAGCTGCCTCCCTCGTCCGAATTCTGTCGCACCGCCGCTTTGCGTATCGAGTCCGGCCTCATTCCCATGGGCAAAGCCCCCGGCTCAGGCGC
>JARRPA010000155.1:0-4872 GCA_037383305.1 Gemmatimonadota bacterium
GGTGCGACCGGAGCTGGCCGTGCTGCTCGCATACGCGAAACTGCAGCTGAAAGGAGCTCTTCTCGCCTCCGAGATGGGAGAGGGGGTCGACCTTCTTCCTCTGCTGAGGGAGTATTTACCGGAAGACATCCGCGTGGCGGCCGGCGACATCGTCCGCGGCGTCCTTCAGGAGGCGATCGCGGTCTTCCGCTCTGATGACCGAAGATGCGAGCGCGGCGTCCAGCAGGATTTTGCAGTTGACCTCGTGATCGGAAGTGTCCACGCCGGCGGAATTGTCGAGGGCATCGGTGTTGCACCTCCCGCCGAGGAGCGCGAACTCGATCCTCGCGTTCTGCGTCAGACCGAGGTTGCCCCCCTCTCCGATCACGCGAGCCCCGAGCTCGTTCGCGTCGATACGAACCGAGTCGTTGCCGGGATCTCCGACCTCCGCGTGCGTCTCGCCCGATGCCTTCACGTACGTTCCGATCCCGCCGTTCCAGAGCAGGTCGACGGGCGCTCGGAGAATCGCCTGGATCAGTCCGTCGCCGTTCAGTTCCTCGTCCTCGACTCCGAGCAGGCTGCGCACCTGCGGTGACAGCGAAATGCTCTTCTCACCGCGATCCCATACCCCTCCCCCCTCGCTGATCCGGTCACGATCGTAATCGTCCCAGCTGGAGCCAGGCAGGTCGAAGAGCCGCTTACGCTCGTCCCAGCCGGAAGCTGCGTCGGGGTCCGGGTCGAGAAAGATGTGCCGGTGATCGAAGGCCGCGACGAGACGGAGCGTGCGGCTCAGCAGCATCCCGTTCCCGAAGACGTCGCCGCTCATGTCACCGATGCCGGAGACGGTGAATTCCTCCGTCTGCGTGTCGATGCCCAGCTCGCGGAAATGGCGCTTCACGCATTCCCACGCACCGCGGGCGGTGATGCCCATCGCCTTGTGGTCGTATCCCTTCGATCCACCGGAGGCGAAGGCATCGCCGAGCCAGAAGTCGTACTCGGCGGCGAGAGCGTTGGCCGTGTCGGAAAGAGTCGCGGTTCCCTTGTCCGCGGCGACGACGAGGTACGGATCGTCTGCATCGCGAATGACCGTATCGGCCGGGTGAATGACCTCGCCACTCACTATGTTGTCGGTGATGCTGAGGATTGCTCCGACGAAATCGCGATAACTCGTGACTCCGGCTTCTCGCCAGGCCGAGCGGTCGGCCGGTGGCTGCGAAACCACGAATGCCCCCTTCGCGCCGGCCGGAACGATAACCGCGTTCTTGACCTGCTGAGTCTTCACGAGGCCGAGAACCTCGAGTCGGAAATCTTCCTGGCGGTCGCTCCAGCGGAGACCGCCACGTGCCACGTCTCCCATCCGGAGGTGGGCGCCCTCGGTGCGAGCGCTGTTTACCCAGACCTCGTGTTTCTGTCGCGGGCGCGGCATGAACTCGATCTGCGAGCAGTCGAACTTGAGCGCTACGGGCGCGTCGGATCGCCGGCGGAACTCCGCCTGGAAGTAATTCGTCCGCACCGTCGCCTTCACGAGTTGCAGAAGCCGACGCAACGTCCGGTCGTCTTCGATACTGCGCACGTCACGCAGGATCCTACCGTAGCTGCTTTCGAGGGCGCGGACCGCCTCCGTTCGGTTCCCCTTCATCTCCGGGTCGAACAGAGCCGAGAACACCTCGAAGAGAATGCGGGCGGCCCGGGGCTGCTCCAGAAGCGGCCGGCGCAGGCCGAGCCGGCTCGAGACGGCTCCGATCCGGAATGCATAGGCACCGTAGGCCTTGATCAGCGCCACCTGCCTCCAGTCCATCCCCGCGGAGAGGATCAGGTTGTTGATCCCGAGGTTTTCCGCCCAGCCGTTCCGGATCGCGAAAAAGGCCTCGGAAATCCTCCGGCCCGCCGCTTCGGGATCCACCTCCCAGTGATCGGGAATCTGAACGAGGAAGCTGTGCACCGTGACCTCGACCGGCGAAGCGTCGGGCCTCACCTCGTACGCATCCGCCGTCAGCACGCGGAATCCCAGGTTTTCGAGGACAGGCATCACATCGCTGAGAACGTAGCGTGTCTCCTGGTCGAACACCTTGAGCTGGAAGGTGAACGGCTGCGCCGGCACCAGGTCCTTGAGCACGACCTGGCGACTCCCCGAATCGCGGAGCGCCTCCAGCGCTTCGATGTCGTCGACCGCCTCGTCCACGCCCGTCGCCGCCCGGTAGCCCGAGGAGAACGCGTGGGCGTATCGCTCGATCAGTTCCGCGGTACGTCCTCGGTCGTGCCGGTCTTCGAGAGCGAGAGTGAGGTGCTCCGGCCATGTCCGGATGGCGGTTCGCACGCGCGCGCGCACCGCTTCGATGTCGACGTTTTCCACGTCGATCGGGTCTGCCGCGATATAGAAGTGCAACCGGGCCTGCTCGCTCTCGCCCATCGTCAGGTAGTAGTTGAGCAGTTGACCGTCGTACTCCTCGACCAGCGCCTGCTGCACGCTTCGGCGCACTTCACCCGAGAACTTCCGGCGCGGCAGGATCACCATCACGTTCACGCCCCTTCGCAGGGAGTCGGGTCGGGCGTAGACGAGGATCTCGTCCGTGCCGTGCGTTTCGAGCACGGTGTCGATCATGCGCACCAGGTCGGCGACCGGCGTCAGGAACAGCTCCTCCTTCGGCAGACTGTTGAAGGTGCGAACGACCAGTCCGTGGTCGTGCGATCCCTTGTCCACCTGCTCGGCCTCGAGGATCTCGCGCAGCTTCCGACGCAGGATGGGAATCCGGGAGGCGTCCTGGGCGAACGCCTTCGCCGTGAACAGTCCGAGAAATCGCCGCTCCCCCTCCACTTCCCCCTCGGACCCGATCCGCTTGACGCTGATGTCATCCATCCGGACGCGCCGATGGACCGGAGAGAGAGCGTTCGTCTTCGAGACGATCAGCATCGGCCCGCCCACCAGCCGGGAGCGGAGATCGGCCGGGAGCTCCGAGAGTGGACGAGGCGATACGAAGGCCGAGCGGTCGTCGTCGTCGAGAATTCCGAGTCCCGAACCGGCCCGGACCCGTACCTCCCGCTCTCCCGACTCTTCCCCCTCCGCGACATCGTATTCCCGGTAACCGAGCAGCACGAAATTGCCGTCGGCGAGCCAGGATGCCAGGTCCTGGATCTCCTGGATCTCCTCTTCCCGCCAGCTCAGCCAGCTCTTCTCGGCCTCGAGTTCGCCCACCAGGGACTCGAGCGCGGAATGCATGGCGGGAAAGTCGTCGGTCGCACGCTTCACCTGCCGGAGACGCGACAGCGCTTCTCTCTCGAGCGTTCGGCCGGTGTCCACGTCCAGCTGCGTGTCGAGCAGGGTGAGTGTCGCCGAGATCCACTCGCCCTCCTCTCCCCGCTCCAGGATCCGTGTGACCTCGCCGCTCGCACTGCGCTCTAAGCCGATCACCGGATGGAGCAGTGCGATGATCGGTATCTCGGCGGCCTGCAGTCCCTCGCGCAGCGTCTCGACGATGAACGGGCAGTCGGGCATGACGGTGAGCAGCACGGCCCGATGCATCGACTTCTCGGCGGCGACGACATCGACGCCCACCTCGCCGGGCGGGGTCCTTTCGACCAGGTCCAGCAGAGCGCGGGCCGCGAGAGCGATCCGCTCGGCCGGTTCGCTCTGCAGCCACTCGCTCGATGCCCGGCTCAGCAGTCGGCGAGTGAATTCCTCCAGAGCACGGGGATCGATACCGCGGCCGACTTCGCTCAGCTTCTCGATTACTTCGCCGGCGGGTCCCGCGGACAACAGCGGCTTATCCATGAATCTCGTCTGCACTCCGACGACCGCGCTTCGCGCCCCGGGCGGATCGTCTCGCTGATAGAAGGGCCCGGCGTGGCGGGCCCGCTCGGTCTCGCGCCGTTGCTGGCGAGAGACAGGATTCCGATACTGACGGTATTCTGCCTGCAAGACCCGCGGGATTCAATGGGCCTCTGCCCGGCGCCGGAATCGTCGGGAGCCGGAGACGTATGACACACAGCCGGAACATTCCGACCCGGTTCGCCATCCGGGCACGACGTGCCTGGCGGTCGATCACGGACCGCATGATCGCCCGCGATGCGGACGAAGAGTGGTTGCTGCTCCTGTTCGCGGCCGTGATCGGAGCGGCGGCGGGCGCCTCCGTGATCCTGTTCTACGAACTGATCGACAGCGTGAAGGGCGTCGCCGGGTGGGCCCTGGGCCGCTCCGTCGTAAAGGAACTCCCGAGGCTGGCGCTCGTCACCCTTCCCGTCGGGCTGTTTCTCGCGCTCCGGGTCCGAGCGGGCTCCGAGGAGCCATCGGACGGAGACATGGTGCCGACCCTGATCCGCGATTCCGTGCGGCACGGGGGCCGAGTTCGTGTCCCGGACATGATCCGCAAACTGATCAGTTCCGCGCTCACCCTGGGCAGCGGGGGCTCGCTCGGTGCGGAGGGACCGGTTGCGACCGCCGGCGCGACCGTGGGCTCGGGTCTCTCTCAACTCTTCCGGTTCGGGCCTCGACGCACCCGGGTGCTGCTCGCCTGCGGCACGGCGGCCGGGATCTCAGCGGCGTTCAACGCGCCGATCGCCGGCGTGCTCTTCGCTCTGGAGATCGTCCTCGGCACGTTTGCGGTCGCTGCCCTCAGCCCTGTCGTCGTGGCGAGCGTGATGGGAGCGGTGGTGGCCCGCTGGGCACGCGGTCCGGACCCGGCCTTCGCGATTCCCAAGGAGTATGTCTTCTCATCCGCGACCGAGCTGTGGCTGTACGCACTCCTGGGACTCGTCGGCGGCGTGCTCGCGGCGTTGTTCGTGCGCGGCTTTTTCAGCACGCAGACCACCATCAAAGGCAGGATCAGCCCGTAATCATCCGTCATCTCGAAGATGATGATGATCGCGGTGAGCGGAGCGAAGGTCGCGCCCGATACG